>JBDSEJ010000030.1:0-8573 GCA_039920105.1 Candidatus Nitrotoga sp.
CTGATTTACGAGGTTGCGGGTCCTCGGTATGCCCTACACTGCTTTGCAACCCACGTCGAAGCCAAGTCGCCCCCGGTTTCGATATGATCTGCTACAAAACTTAGCAGATTGTAGCAGTTCTGAGTGGTAAATGAGGAAGAAGTTCCGTGCCTTATCAAATAACGGTAATAGCTGTTTAATAGGTTGCTCAAAATGTTATGGTGCAACCGCACTGGCGCTGTCGCAGCCGGAATCAGGCCACTCAGAAGTTTACCGAGTACATTGCCGGAAACGGAGACCGAATTGCCTCGGTTGCCTGCCACTCGTTGCATTTACGCAGTTAAGCCATGAAAATCAATTCGCTGCCTGACCCGCTGGACTCAACTATACTATTGCCAACTGACCTCAGTTTATCGAAACTGTGCAGTGGTGTTTAACGACGGTATCATGATATATGAGAATTATGGCAACAAACGTTGACGAAGGTGTTCGTGACTGCTGGTATAGTAATGGTGGCCTTACTTCAGACACGGCAGCATTTTTTTGACATATCTTTTGCAATGTAGCTCCAACATTCACACTATCCAGTATATGCGCGATTATTTGGATCGCTAGCATCATGATGATTTACGTTTATATTTCGAACCTCGGTGGCAAGGTATACAAAGCCCACTGGATTATTTATAACTAATGATAGATAAAAAACTCGCTTTACTGTTTTCGCCTAATGGTGCGCTGGCCGAGCACATCCCCAATTTTCGCGCGCGTCCACAGCAGGTGGAAATGGCGCAAGTCATTGCACAGGCAATTACCGCAAATGGGCAGCTTATCGCTGAAGCAGGGACAGGAACAGGCAAGACTTTTGCCTATCTAGTCCCTGCCCTGCTCGCAGGCGGCAAGGTAATTATCTCAACTGGCACAAAAAATTTGCAAGACCAACTTTTCCAACGCGATTTACCCACGGTGCGTGATGCGCTCAAGGTGCCGGTTTCGATTGCATTGCTCAAGGGCCGTTCTAATTACTTGTGCCATTATCATCTCGAGCGCACGCAGTCTGATGGCCGTTTTACCACGCGCGAAGATGCGCGCCATCTGGCCAAAATCGTAAAGTACGCGAAAATCACCCAGTCCGGCGACAAAAGTGGTGTGAGCGATGTACCAGAGAATGCACTTATCTGGATGCAGGTAACTTCAACACGCGATAACTGCCTGGGGCAGGAGTGCCCGCATCATAAAGATTGCTTTGTACTTAAGGCACGCAAGGAGGCGATGCGAGCCGATGTGGTGGTGGTAAACCACCATTTATTTTTTGCCGATCTGATGCTTCGCGACGAAGGACTGGCAGAGCTGCTGCCAGCCTGCAATACGGTTATTTTCGACGAAGCCCACCAATTGCCTGAGACTGCCAGTTTATTTTTTGGCGAAAGTATTTCTACTTCACAAATCATCGAACTGGCGCGAGACGCGCGGCTGGAGGCTGCGATTTCTGCTAAAGACTTTGCCGCGCTTCCAACAGCCACCGACTCGTTGGACAAAGCCGCGCGGGACTTGCGCCTGGTCTTCAAACAGAGCGAGGGGCGCATGACTGCCATATCCATTGAAGATTTATCCGGCTGGAGGGATGCTGTTTCAGTGCTAAACGATAAGCTAAGCCAGGTTAACAGCCTGCTCGAGAAGCAAGCAGAGCGCAGCGAGGGACTGGAGAATTGCTGGCAACGAGGACAGGAGATGGCGCAGAAAATTTTACAATGGCAGGACAAAGCGCAAGTGGATATGGTGCGCTGGGTGGAAATATTTCACCATTCCGTGCAACTCAACACCACGCCATTGTCCATCGCAGAAATATTTGCCAAGCAAATTAATGGCCACCCACGTGCATGGATTTTCACGTCCGCCACAATTACAGTGAAGCAAGATTTTTCGCACTATCAATCCGAGATGGGGTTATTAGATGCTCAGACCGCCTGCTGGGACAGTCCTTTTAATTACCCTGAGCAGGCGTTGCTATATGTTCCAAAAAATATGCTCGACCCCAATAATCTTGGCTATACCGAAGGGGTGGTGCTGGCGGCACTTCCATTGATTGAGGCCAGCAAGGGACGTGCATTTTTGCTGTTCACCAGCCTGCGCGCCATGCAACGTGCACATGAGATTTTGATAGCTGAGTTCGAACGCAAGAATCTTAACTATCCGGTGATGTTGCAAGGCGAAAGTTCGCGAAATGAGCTATTGAGCCGCTTTCGCGAACACGGCAATGCCATACTGTTGGGCAGTCAATCGTTTTGGGAAGGAGTAGATGTGCGTGGCGAAGCGCTTTCGCTAGTGGTAATAGACAAACTGCCGTTTGCTCCGCCGGATGATCCGGTGCTGGCAGCGCGCCTCGCGCAGATCACCAGCCAGGGACGTAACGCTTTCATGGAGTATCAGTTACCCCGCACGGTAATTAACCTTAAGCAAGGTGCGGGACGCCTGATCCGAGATGAAACCGATCGCGGCGTTCTAATGATCTGTGATCCGCGTTTGATAGCGAAATCTTACGGCAAGCGCATATGGCAGAGTTTGCCTCCATTCAAGCGCACGCGAGAACTAAGTGAGGCGGTCGACTTTTTTGCGTAATACTTTGTAAATTGAATTTTTACATTAATTGGATCAAAATGTACAATTGGCTGTTATTAGGAACCGCTTATGAATAAAAAACTTTTAGATTTATTAGATGGTGCTGAAGATAAATATCCGCATTTACTGGAAAAGCAGTTTCCGCATATTGTTACCAAACTCATAGAGCTATGGGGTTTTTCGGCAATAAATCAATATTTCACCGATTTGATGTTACACACGCGTGCCGTTCCGCGGCAAGGCTTCCCACCTGATGTGGCTAAAGAGATATTCGATCTAAGCCTTATAAGTGAAAAACAAATGAGACCAAAGTAAGCCTAACTTATCAATCGTCAGGTATGGTAAGTGTCACTTACTTAAAGTACAAAACTGGATCCCCATAGCACTTGGAGAATTACAACCTGCTTATTTCTTTCACTACGGTGAATTGA
Source organism: Candidatus Nitrotoga sp. (assembly GCA_039920105.1). Classification (GTDB taxonomy): domain Bacteria; phylum Pseudomonadota; class Gammaproteobacteria; order Burkholderiales; family Gallionellaceae; genus Nitrotoga. Next base: position 3,027 of record JBDSEJ010000030.1, read on the forward strand.
ATTTAACCGGGCAAACCATGTGTTCATGTCCAAATATTTTTGCTTTCTACACCTGATGTTGGCAGGTTAAACCTTTTCAGCCCACAGATCGTGTACATCAGAATCTGTAATTCGGACATTCACAAAATCACCTACCTTTAATGTCTGGGCATTACTGATATAAACCAGACCATCGATTTCTGGTGCATCAGCTGAACTACGTGCAATCGCACCCTCTTCATCCACTTCATCCACCAGCACCTGCATGGTCTTGCCTATTTTATGTGCAAGGCGTTCACCACTAATTTTTTCCTGCAATTGCATCAAACGGCCCAAACGTTCTTGCTGAACCTCCAGAGGGATGTGTTCCGGTAAATTATTGGCCACTGCACCTTCCACAGGCGAATACATAAATGCTCCGACGCGATCCAGTTGAGCTGTTTCGAGAAAATTGAGCAGTTCTTCAAACTCTTCTTCCGTTTCGCCGGGGAATCCGACGATAAAAGTGCTGCGTAATGTAATGTCTGGACAGATTTTGCGCCATTGCTGAATTCGCGCGAGCACATTTTCACTGCTGGCGGGTCGCTTCATAAGTTTAAGAATGCGCGCATTGGCGTGCTGAAAAGGGATATCCAGATAAGGCAGAATTTTCCCCTGCGCCATAAGCGGGATAACTTCATCTACATGTGGGTAAGGATAGACGTAATGCAATCGCACCCAAACGCCCAGTTCGCCCATCGCCTGAACTAGCTCGGTCATCCGCGTCTTGATCGGCCGTCCGCCCCAGAAACCCGTGCGGTATTTTACGTCCACGCCATAGGCACTGGTGTCTTGCGAAATCACCAGCAATTCTTTCACGCCTGCGTTCACCAGGTTCTGCGCTTCCTGCATCACGTCACCCACCGGACGACTGACCAAATCACCGCGCATACTGGGGATAATACAAAAAGTGCAGCGATGGTTACAGCCCTCAGAAATTTTCACATAAGCATAATGCTTGGGTGTCAGCCGTATGCCTTGCGGCGGCACCAGATCGCTGTATGGATCATGCAGCTTGGGTAAATGTGAGTGTATAGCCTCCATCACCTCATCTGTTGCATGTGGGCCAGTGACTGCCAATACTTTTGGATGCGTTTCTTTCACCACATTGCCCTTGGCACCCAAGCAGCCGGTAACAATAACTTTTCCATTTTCGGCCAGTGCCTCGCCAATTGCTTCAAGCGATTCCGCCACCGCACTGTCGATAAAACCGCAAGTATTAACGACTACAAGATCGGAATCTGCATAGTTGGGAGAAATAATGTAACCCTCGGTGCGCAAGCGAGTAAGAATATGCTCGGAATCTACTGTCGCCTTAGGACAACCGAGAGATACGAAGCCGACTCGAGGTGCTGCAATTTGATTGCTCATATTTTATATTTATATATTGGATTGAACATTTTCTTTCCTGCGGACAGCTTTAACTGCATTTCGCTCTCAATAGCTACATAAAGAATGATCTGGAGCAATGCAGTAAAGAACATATTTACTCTACCATTAACACACTCATCAACCACACTGTTCCTACCCCCGATACAATCAGCACCACTTGCTGCAAGGTATCGCGTAACTGCACGCGCTTATGCAAACCGGGTATAAGGTCTGCCACAGCAACATAAATCATGCTTGCAGCTGCCAGTGCCAGCAACGATGGTATCCACGATTGCATGGTCTGCAAAGTGAGGTAACCAAGTATGCCGCCTGCCACCGAAGCAAAACTGGATATCAAATTCAATTGAAAAGCACGTAGCTTGCTATAACCAGAGTGCAGCAGGATAGCGAAATCACCCACTTCCTGCGGAATTTCGTGCGCGATGATAGCCAGTGCCGTGACGAGACCCAGATGCACGTCTGTAAGAAAAGCTGCTGCTATGATGATGCCATCCACAAAGTTATGGAAAGTGTCACCAATTATTATCATCATGCCACTACGACCTTGGTCGTGCCCATGCTCTGCATCAATTGGTAAATGTGCTTCGCAATGCTCATGATGACAATGCCTCCACAGCACCAGTTTTTCCAGGATGAAGAACAGCAAGATACCAAACAATACCGTACCGCTCAAAATAGCTACATTGGGGGTTAGGTTGATTGCCTCGGGCAATATATTGAGGAATACTGCGCCAAGCAACGCACCTATTGCATAGCTCACCATGCCACCAAGGTAACTCTGAGTACGGCTGTTGAACGCGAATAATGCTGCGCATACTACGCTCAACGTGCCACCCATAATGCAGGTGGTAATAATCCAGGCCAAAATGCTCATGGTGAGTTCAAGAAATAAATAAGGCGCGGATTATACCTAAAGGCAGGCAAACCATTCTCTAAGTGCGTGGTTAATTGCAGTGGATTTGTTTTTTCAAAAAAACCTGAAAAGTTAAATGATCTTGATATCCGCATATCTATCTCATACATCCAACGCAGTGAAGAAAAAATTACAGTTCAAACTATCAAGCATAAAAGGGGTAGTCTGGCATGATTCCAATTGATCTGCGCTGGCGGTAATTCTTCGGCACGAGTAATAGTTTAAACCGCCGGAAAATCAGGATAGGTATTGACTAACGTTGCACCGAACCATTCGCTTCATATACGGCAAATGTTTCAGAATCGAAAAATCTTGCACGCATGGAGATTATTTTCCCTACTCATGTTGCCACCTTCGTGTTTATACCTAACGCCCGAATGCGCGTAGCGAACGCTTCCAATTGCTGCCCTGACAGCGCGGCCAGTCGTGGTGCTTCCGGTTGTAACGTGGGGCGTGCCAGACTATAAAGCAACACACCTACAGGTTTGACATCGTCATGCAACAATGTGGTCAGAAAATTTAGATAATCGTCCTCATCTTGCTTGTCCGGCGGCTCGCCATCCAGCATGAACCAGCAGGTCTGCAACCAAGTCGGGCACAGCGAGATGGAGGTGGCGAGGTTCTCGCGTATCTTAACCAGGCTTGCGCGGGAGCTATTGACTTGCTGTATGCCAGCCCTGCTGGCACGGTCAACCTTGAACCACACTTCACCATTAAGTTGCGCCATCTTACGCAAGCCTTGTTGCACGTTTTTGCGGTGCATAAGGCTACCGTTAGTTATGAGAACCAGTTTGATATGAGAGGGCAGCGCCAGTTCTTGTCGCAACTTGCCAATTATAGTTATAACCTGCTCAAATTCTTTGGCGCTGGTAGGTTCACCGTTACCGGACAAGGCAATATCGTTAATGCGGCGCACCCCTTCAGGCACATTGCGCTGCATGAAATCACCGTGAAGTAACTCACGAAGAAAACCACGCAGCTCCTGCTCCAACAGCACCAGATCAACCGGCGGAGCTGAGCCACGCTGAAGTTCCGGCACTTGGCAGTATATGCAGCGCCAATTGCAGGCATTATTGATATTGAGATTGATACCAACGGACACCCCGCCCGCCCTCCGCGACACTACCGGATAGACATAGCACAGTCCCGCGCTATCGCGGCTGTGGTTGGTTACATCGAGATCAGTTTTGCTCAAGACTTTAAGAGTGGCAGATATTTGGCAGGATCTACTGGCTTACCAAAGCGGCGTATCTCAAAATGCAAACTGACCTGATCGGTGTCAGTATTGCCCATCTCTGCGATCTTCTGCCCTTTGGTTACGTTCTGCCCTTCCTCTACCAGCAGCTGATCATTATGGGCGTAGGCACTGAGATAAGTCTTGTTATGTTTGATGATGACCAGCTTGCCATAACCGCGCAGACCACTACCGCTATATACAACCTTGCCCGCCGAACTGGCAACTATCGCTTGGCCCAGTTTACCGGCAATATCGATTCCCTTGCGGCTGGCACTTTCAGAAAATTCGCTTATTAGCGTTCCAGATGTCGGCATACTCCATTCCAATGAACTGCCATCGTCATCATTAATAGGATCCATCTTGGTATCGGGTCTTGTTTCAGGTTTAGCCTGTACTTTGGCAACTATTTCAGATTCAGAATTTTGTGAGTCTTCCTGAATTTTTTCAATTTGTGCTACAGCCTGCTCGGTATAAGGCAGCTTAGCCACCTTAGGCAAATTTTTAATAGGAACTTCCAGAGGCTTACTTTCGGCCGTGGTTTTAACTTCGGTCAAAGTGCGGGCGAAGGGAAAGCGCAACCCCTTGCCAACATGAATAACACCATGATTTTTAATCCTGTTTAGCTCTGCAATTTCGCGATAGTCCAAGCCATAATTGAAAGCAATGCTATACAAAGTATCGCCTTTTTGTACAACGTAATCCTGCGGACGCCCGTCTTTATCGCGTGGCACAGCTTTGATGGCTGGTACAGCTGACTTTTTCAACATGACTCCGCGCTCAATTTCGCGCCCTGCTCCACCTTCTACTACAGGCGCGTGCGTCCCGCTGGAAGAGCACCCTGTGACTAACTCTGCGGCAATAACTACAATAGCAGTAGACAATAATCGAAAAGTATTTTTTTTCAGTATCATGCTTTCCCTATCAATAGTGGCACGAATTTCACCCCCTCCAAGCGAGTTTCACTGTAGCCCTGCGCCCCACGCTCAATCAGACATAGAAATTGTTCCTGTGCGCCCAATGGCAAAACCATTCTACCACCCACAGCTAGCTGTTCCAGCAATGCCTTTGGCACATGCGTAGCTGCTGCTGCCATAATAATGCCATCAAACGGCGCGACTGCTGGCAAACCAATATTGCCGTCTGCATAACGCAAATAAATATTTCTTAACTGCAATTCTTTCAAGTAGCCTGCCGCGCGCTCATATAGAGGCTGCAAGCGTTCCACCGAATATACCTCACGTGCTACCTGCGCTAGCACCGCCGCCTGATAACCACAACCGGTGCCAACCTCCAGAACACGGTTTAGTGCCATGCCATTGCGCAAAATTTCAATCATGCGCGCCACAATGTAAGGTTGAGAAATGGTCTGACCAAACCCCAGCGGCAACGCCACATCGTCATAGGCACGACTGGCCAGCGCCTCATCGATAAATATATGGCGCGGTACAGCATTCATTGCAGCCAGTACAACATCATCCTTAATCCCCCGCGCACGCAACCTTTCTATCAACCGCCCGCGTGTGCGCTGCGAGGTCATCCCAATGCCACTGTGGCGTCCACTCATGTAACTTTACCTGACAGCCAAGTTTCCACCGCATCGAGCTGGCTATATTGCGTCAGATCCATTTGTAAAGGCGTGATTGACACACGGCGCTGAGCAATGGCATTAAAATCCGTGCCCGCCCCCGCATCTTGCGCCTTGCCAGCCGCACCAACCCAGTACACTGTCTCACCGTGCGGATTGGTCCCCTTTATCACGGGTTCAGCCTTATGTCGCTTTCCCAGGCGGGTCACCTCGCGGCCTTGCAATTGGTCATAAGGAATGTCTGGCACATTCACGTTAAGTAACCATGGAAGTGAATGAGTTCTTTTTTCAAATTGCAGCACTAGATCAGCCACCACACGTGCCGCGGTATCGTAATGTGTTAACTCCTTACCCACCAGTGATACGGCAATGGCCGGGATGCCCAGCAAAAAACCTTCGGTC
>JBDSEJ010000031.1:0-3747 GCA_039920105.1 Candidatus Nitrotoga sp.
ATATTTTTCTTCATAGCGTCGGGAGAAGTCTTTGCCGCCGGGCATCTGTCCCAGTGGCACGCCTGGCAGTGAAGCATAAATTCCCTCGGCTGCATCGCCAGCCAGATCAATTAATTTGGGCGTGTAACCACCATCTCCCATAACAAACTTAACATTTAAACCAAGCGCTTTAAGCTGCTTGGCCATCGGTATGCCCTGAGGATCCATGCCACCAAAAAATAGCAAATCGGGGCGCTTGCCCTTGATGGAGGTCAGTACTGCAGCGAAGTCAATTGCTTTGTCAGTAGTGTACTCACGCGCGACGATCTGCGCACCGTTGGCTTGCACAGATTTGATGAATTCGTCGGCCAGACCTTGACCATAAGCAGAGCGATCGTCTATAACCGCGATTTTCTTGGCATTCAGGGTGTTCGCTGCGAATTCCCCCAGTGCGCTACCTTGTTGCCCATCGCTGGACATTACGCGAAAGGCGGTCTTAAGGCCTTGGGCAGTGTAACTCACAGCTGTTGCAGAGGGAGAAATTTGGGGGATGCCATTATCTCTATATATCCTAGAGGCCGGGATAGATGTACCGGAGTTAAGGTGGCCGATCACGCCATTCACTTTTGCGTCTACCAGCTTTTGTGCCACGATAGTAGCATTTTTTGGATCCGCTTGGTCATCCTCGCTGATTAGTTCGAAATGTGCTTTGCGTCCGCCAATGATGACTCCCTTTGCGTTGGCTTCTTCTATAGCCATGCGTGTACCGTTCTCATTGTCCTTGCCGATATGCGCTTGAGGCCCGGTGAGTGGGGCAGCGGCACCAATCTTTACAACTAGTACACTAGTGTCGCTGGTAACAGGTGCTTCTGATTTGCCGCAAGCCACGAGTATGAAAATGGACAGGGCTACGAGGAGCATGGGCAATTGGTTATGCGGCATAATGAATTAAGTGGGTAATAAATTATCGAAAGGATTATGTTTGGAATTGTGCATATTTGTTAATTTCGCATATTCCGAACAGTGATTTAAGCGTAATGAAACAAGTGTACGTATTCAGTATTGATGTGCGACAAGCGGTTTTCAAGGGCTCAAGCAAGGTTCTTTAGTCAGTATCTATACTTTTTTTGAGTATCCACTTTTTGAGCATCTATCCGTGGCTAGGCAGCTAACTTTTAGTCAGTTGAGTGTTTCTCATCTGGAACACAATTCTACGCTCTAGAAATTACCAGCTATCGCTAAGGAATATGTTGGCGGCTGCAGTCTCAATTATAATTATGTTCTGTTGTTAGTGCACGCATCATTATTGGTATTTCCGAAGCAGTAATCATAAAATCTTGAAATGCAATGAAGTTACTGATGTAGACGAAAAATGCGGTCATGCGTTTCAATTTGACTGCCAGTCAGAGAGTGTAACTTAAGCGCCAATAAATTAAAGCCAGCATATACTGGCTTTAGGGTTTGTTCTGATTGCAGATTTTAACACTATATATTATATATATTTGATTGAAATGAAGAGCAGAAATCGGCATACGCCGATTTCTGCTAAGAGAAATAAACCCCTTTATTACTTCGCCAAATCAAGTACGAAATGAACCAGTGTTTTGATGTCCGCATCACTTACTTTAGGTGAGTTAGCAGTCATTGGTATCTTACCCCAGTTACCAGTACCACCCTTGGATACTTTCATGATCAACCCTTCTTCTAATGACATTTTCTTGGCATCAGGAGCAGCACTGCCATTTGCAGAATAAGCATATTCCTTAGCACCCTTATACTTCTTGGCTACGTCCATCCAAGCGGGTCCGACCAATTTGGAATCAATTTTGTGGCATGCAGTACAGCCGCTTTTTTTGGCCAGTTCCGGCATATCAGTTGCTAAAACGCTACCTGCTGCCATCAGACCTGCTGCTGCAATCACGCTAACGATGATAGATTTCATTTTTATTAAGCTCCATTATAATTAAGATTTTCCTTCAATTTAACTATCAGACATTGCTGCCTATGCCATTTTAACCAACTCCATCTTGTTTGCATACAGCAAGGCACTAGACAGTGTTAAAAGTAACGCATTGCTATAGCTGATCGTTGACAAGCCTGCTTCACTGTGGGCCGCTTCATTTGCTGCGCGCCTGAATAGGTGCGTAATTAATTCACGTATAATTATCTATCCAAAAACTATCATTTGTTCTCGCTCAGAATGCTTACTCACCTCCAGTTCGATCCCGTTGCCATTCACCTTGGTCCCCTCGCAGTGCATTGGTACGGATTAATGTACTTGCTTGCCTTTATGCTTTTTTTATGGCTGGGAAAGTTACGCATTCGCAACATTAGCCGCCCAGGGTGGGATGACAAGATGATAGATGACATATTATTTTATGGGATTCTGGGTGTGGTGGTGGGTGGGAGGTTGGGCGAGGTGATGTTTTACAATCCTGGTTACTATTTGTCACGCCCGCTTGAGATTCTTGCCGTTTGGCAAGGGGGTATGTCATTCCATGGCGGTTTTCTCGGTGTACTTGTAGCTATGGCGATTTTTGCGCGTAAGCGCAAACTTCGCTGGCTGCAATTGATGGACTTTATCGCCCCACTGGTGCCTCTTGGGTTGGGTGCAGGACGCATAGGCAATTTTATTAATGCTGAGCTATGGGGGCGGCCTACAGATGTGGCTTGGGGGATGGTATTCCCCAATGTTGATAATCTGCCGCGCCACCCTTCTCAGCTTTATGAATTTGCGCTGGAAGGTCTGGTCCTGTTTGCGCTTTTGTGGCTATATTCGCGGAAGCAGCGACCAGTAGGGGCCGTGTCAGGTTTGTTCCTCATCGGCTATGGCAGCCTCCGCTTTATTGTCGAATACACACGTAACCCTGATGACGGCATATTTGGCCTAACAAGTCTTGGAGTTAGCATGGGTCAGTGGCTTAGTTTGCCAATGATGATTGTGGGATTATTGTTAATGATAAGTGGACAGCGAAAGTCGACTGAGCTTAAAAAATGAATTTATTCGAAATTATGTGATGCCATCAATTTTTGCTATTGATATTCAATCCAAGCATTAATTGATTGTTTTTGGGCTTCAAAATTTATTACCAGTCGCCAGTAAAGGTGGGTAATTATTAAAGATGCTATACGCAAAATAGCTATTTTTGTTATGCAGAAACAATACGAGTAAAGGATCTAGAGTTGCATTTACATGAGCTTTTATATGCAAAATTGAGCGTGCTACATTTTGCACTATTGACTTTATTTTTCAAACTGGACATTATGCCGTCGTTTTATCGCATCTATCCCTTGCGGATTGATCCGCACCAAATAAGCGTGCAAATGCTTAAGCGATATTGCGTCATTTTTAAATTACCTGTTGTAAATGCGATTTGAATGTCGATGTTGCTTAGGTCGGCACTCTAAATTGTTTATTGGGGGAGCTACTTACGATGTATTCTTTTTTACGTTTGTCCGTTCTATTTATGGGACTTTTTGCTTCTGCTGTTAGCTATGCCGCTAATACGGTGCAGCCCCTCACTACCGCTGACGACTTGGGTCCTAAGGTCGAACAGCCCATTGAGTTTCCTCATGACCGTCACGCTGGTGATGCTGCAAAAGGCGGCATGGAGATAAATTGTATGTACTGCCACACGTATGCGCGTCGCAGCATTGTGGCAGGCATTCCACCGTTGCAGAAATGTATTGGTTGCCATCAAAGCATCGAGTCGGTGCGGGAAACCCCGCGTATCAAGAAATTGTTCGAGTATTGGGAAGCTAAAAAAG
>JBDSEJ010000032.1:0-1882 GCA_039920105.1 Candidatus Nitrotoga sp.
GTTGGTTTGGGGTAGAATTCGTCATGGGCAGAGACTGTTTGTGTTTTACGAGTTGCTGGCTTTGTAACCGCAATTATATCAAACACTTGCATGTATTTCTGCCCTTTTTATGCAAAATTCAGGTTAGTTCGAATTAAATAAACAAACTACTTACACTGATTCCAATTACGATATATCGCATTGTCTAGAAATAAAATGAGGAAATCATGAGATTCCAATATTTTTACCCATTGCTGGTTGCCAGTTTCTCACTTGCTTTGCTTCCCACACTTGCCGCAGCCAAAACACCGGAGCAAATTTTTGAACAAGTGTCGCCTTCCATTGTGGTAGTAGACATCTTCAATTCGAAAAATGAATTCCTCGGGCAAGGTAGTGGCGTGGTAATAGGCACTGGTCAGGTAATTACCAATTGTCATGTTGCTAAAAGAGGTAAAAGCCGAAAAGTGCGGCAATCCGGCAAAACATTTTCTGTCACGATGCAGTACTCAGACCCGAGTCGCGATCTATGCCAGCTGAATGTGCCGGATTTAAAAGCGCCCCCCGCCGTCCTGGGTACAGCCAAAAAGCTCAAGGTGGGTCAGCGCGTCTATGCTATCGGCGCACCAGAAGACCTTGAACTGACCTTGAGCGAGGGACTGATCTCCAGTTTGCGCCCGCATGAAGGCTCGGAATACATCCAAACCTCCGCCGCAATTTCTCTCGGCTCCAGCGGTGGTGGGCTATTTGATGACCAAGGGCAATTAATTGGTATCACAACTTTTTATCACGCCGAGGGACAAAATCTTAACTTCGCCCTGCCCGTAGATTGGATAGGGGAGCTCCCAAAACGGGCTCAAAGCGCTCCGGCAATAGCAAAAAAGAACGGGCTGGCTTGGCTTAACCGCGTAGTCTCTTTGGAACAGAGAAAAGACTGGCAAGGAATGCTGAAGCTTTCGCAACAGTGGGTAAAAAGCGAACCGACAAGTGCGGACGCCTGGTTTAGCCTGGGCATTGCCCACAAAAACCTTAAACAATATGAGCAGGCAATTAAAGCCTATCGAAGCGCACTGCGTATTCAGCCTGAATATGCCGACGCCTGGAATAATCTGGGCAATATCTACAACAACATCAAACAATACGAACAAGCAATTCAGGCTTATCGGGAGGCGCTACGTATTGATCCAGAGTATGCCTCTGCCTGGAACAATTTGGGCATCGCTTACGGCAATCTTAAACAATACGAGCAGGCGATATCCGCCTACCGAGAGGCAGTCCGCATCGAAGCGGAAAAAGCCAGTGTCTGGTATAACTTGGGCGAGGCTTATTCCCGCCACGATCAGCAGGACAAAGTGCTAGAGATTTATCAAACCTTACTCAAGCTCGACCCGCAAATGGCGAACGCATATTCCAACGTTTTTATTTTGCCTTTAGCCAAGTAAGGTAGGCTTTGGCCATTCGAAGTTGCCGAGACAGGAACTTTTAAAACCGGGCGACACTATCGTGAAAGCAAACGGCAGAAATATCAGTAACGCGCTGAGTATGGTGGCCGTGGTTAAAGTTTATAAAACCCCGGTAATGAATAATGCACAATGACCATCGATATGTTGCCTTGGTATGATTGTCGGTAGCGTGGGCACGGGTAGTATTGTCGAAATTTTTTACACAAGCAAAATTTCAAGCAGCAACAGAAACGCCATAAAAACTGCTGGTCAAGGACAGCTATAAAATCCAATTTTGCGAGCAACGGCTTGCCTGCTTACCCCGTTTAGATACAATACGGCATTACCAGAAAAAATATCTATCACATGAGCCTCTTGCAAAACTAACGGTGCGAGTGTGATTTACTGCTGAAGTGGGGTAGAGATGGGCGGCCATTACTGGCAAGATGTGAGTGACGAAACTA
>JBDSEJ010000033.1:0-7170 GCA_039920105.1 Candidatus Nitrotoga sp.
AGTGAGCATGGTGACGAAATTACTCCTCAAGGTTTTTTGTCCAACCACGCTGGCGGCATACTGGGAGGCATTTCCACGGGACAGGATATTGTGGCGCATGTCGCCATAAAACCCACTTCCAGCATCCGCCTTCCGCGCCGCTCCATCAATAAAATGGGTGAACCGACGCTAGTGGAAACCCACGGTCGCCACGACCCGTGCGTAGGTATTCGCGCTACGCCTATCACTGAAGCCATGCTGGCCTTGGTACTGATTGATCATGCGCTGCGCCATAGGGCCCAGAACGCAGACGTGGTATGCACCACGCCGAAAGTTCCGGGCAAAATTGATTAGTACTTGAAATGCCATATGGGCATCGATATTGCTCTTACAAAGATATAACACGCAGCAAACTTGTTCTTGCTAGCCGAGAATCGCATTACTGCAGCGATGAAAAATCGAGCGTGAAAATTAGTTAAAATATATATATTTATCAACAATTTACGAAGATTCAGAATAAAATTCTCGGATTCAAAACCCTTCGCTTATACTCATTTCTGAATTGAAAATACTGATAACACATGCAAGGCTCGGGGTTAAAAGAAATAGTAATTCCTACCCACAACATAAGATAGAAGAGTTCACGGTCATATGACTAGTTCCCATTTGATGGCCTGCATTGTTGGCTGACTTGATACGCTGCATAGCCCGGCAACGAAAACCGTTCCAAATGCCAGCCGGATGGCATGGCGTGACGTAATTTTTGTTCAGTATCTTCACTTATCAGGATATGCTCATTTGCATTACGCGCTTGGTCACACAGATGCGCAGCCAAATTGACGGGTGCACCCATGATCGTAAAGACACTGGTACCCATATAACCCATGCGGCGTCCGTAAATCGACCCGCTCGCAATGCCTATCCGGTGATCCAGCATATCCAGATCGTAATTCAAGCGTTGCCATTCTTGCTTTATCTCAAAAAACTCACGCTGCATTTCGAGCGCCGCTCGCATCGCTCTCGGAGCGTTTTCAGCACCTGCCGTTTCAAAACTGAGCATCATGCCATCGCCAAGATATTTATCAATGCGTGCACCATGCCGTACGCCAATTGCGCCCAAACGCTCCAGATACTCATCCACCAAAGCGGTCGCATCCGCCACTGCCAGCTGCTGAAACAGCAAATCGGAATTGGTGATATCGGCAAACAGTATCGTGGCTTGATTGATGTGCGGATCGAGTACGACACCCAAATGAACCAAGTTAGCTGGATCAGCAATAATGTTTGAAACCGCCAGCGCCAACTTGACGCAAATCGGGTCGATTTTTTTATCATCCTCTACCGTAAATGGCGTATCGCTATCCTCATTGAGAAACTGCACGACACCAACGAGCTCGCTTCCAAACTTCAACAATGGCTTGGTGAGAATATTATTCGATTGAAAACCGGATTTAATATCCAGCCGTTTTTCATGCGCCTTATTCACCATCAAAGGCGAGTATATTGAAGTCTTTCGTGACAGGTAGACTTCCCCGGCTTGACTACCATGCAAATCAATTTGCATTTTGACCACACTTTGCGCGGCAGAACCATGTGCAATTAGAAATACCAGCGATTGATCAGAAAAAGGATTGCGAATAATAATGGAGTCGGCCACTGCTCGAAGCTGGCTGCGCGCATCAGCCAGCAGCGTATCAAGCTGTTCCTTATGCTGCTGAATTTCCAGCAAACCTTGATGCAATAATTCGTTAGAACGTTTCTGCTGTTCCAGCGCCGCTTCCAGCTTGACCACCTTTATTTTTTCGACTTCCACGGATTCTTCCAACCGCTTCTGCTCCCGAAAGAATTTCCAGCACGCAAAGGCAATCGCAAATACCGGCGCCAGCCAGGCTGTTGATATTTGTGTCGGAATCAGTTTTAGAAAGTTATCGAACATCGTTTGCCCTTCCCCAGTCATGATGCTCAGCGAATTATGCGCCGTGACGTTCTATATTTCCATGCCTTTCAATCGGGTAAGCGGCAAGATCACTCCGATGATCTCATCATTAAGTGATTCCTATCCCGACTGAATCAGGCGTTTGCTTCACCATGACCCGCTCGCCCGCCGCTTGGTCTTTGACGTATATTTTACAGTCGTACGCATATCGGTTAAATACATGACTCCAGCGCCCCAGCTCCGGCCCAATTCCGTTTGCAAACATTAGATTCGAAGAGAGTTTAAAAGCTTGCCTTACTGCGAGCCTTCTGCCATAGGGAAGAAGACTCCCGCCCCCCATCCACGCTTCCAGGTGCCGATGCATGGGCGAAATATTCATACATCCTCAATCATCACGGAAATTTTTCCATCGACAGGCCGTGACTGACTCGGTCAAAAACTTCACCAACCCTATGCCACCTAAACCTCTGCGGCCTTAAGTGACGTATATATTGGCCGCCTTGAACGCTTAAAAATCGAGTAGCATTTTGTTCCACGTGAAACAACTATGAGAGGGTTTTCTGACTTCGTATCATTTTGATGTATGATGCGTGTCTTCGTTTCACCAAGCATAATACTGCTTCTGCAATCAAAAACTAAAGATCACAAAGATGGATTTTCCGAAAAAATTCGATGTAATTGTCGTGGGCGGTGGCCACGCCGGGACAGAGGCTGCACTTGCAAGTGCACGCATGGGCTGCGCCACCTTGTTACTCACGCATAACATTGAGACACTCGGGATAATGTCGTGCAACCCATCTATTGGCGGCATAGGGAAGGGGCATCTAGTCAAAGAAATAGATGCTTTGGGTGGTGTTATGGCAGCGGCAGCTGATGAATCTGGCATCCAATTCCGCATCCTCAACTCCTCTAAAGGTCCAGCAGTACGCGCTACGCGCGCTCAGGCTGATCGGGTGCTATACAAACAGGCCATTCGTAGGCGGTTAGAGAATACCCCCAACCTTTGGTTATTTCAGCAGGCGGTGGATGACCTACGGGTAGAAGACAATAAGGTATGCGGAGTCTCCACTCAACTGGGTTTGTATTTTGCAGCAAAAACCGTTGTATTGACTACAGGGACTTTCCTTTCGGGCCTGATTCACATCGGACAGACTTCTTACCAAGCAGGACGGGCGGGCGACCCGCCATCTTTTAGTTTAGCGCAATGTTTGCGTGAACTTAATTTAACAATGGGCCGACTGAAAACTGGCACACCACCGCGCATTGATGGGCGCAGCATTGATTTTTCCGTGATGACCGAGCAACCAGGCGATGTGCCGTTGCCAGTATTTTCATTCATGGGGCGGGTACAACAGCATCCGCAACAATTATCATGCTGGATTACCCATACCAATCAATGCACGCACGACATTATCCGCAGCGGGTTAGATCGTTCACCCATGTTCACCGGAGTAATCGAGGGTGTGGGGCCGCGCTACTGCCCGTCCATTGAGGACAAAATCACACGTTTTGCCGACAAAGAATCGCACCAGATTTTTCTGGAGCCGGAAGGATTGACGACTCACGAAATCTATCCAAACGGGATTTCTACCAGCCTGCCTTTCGATGTACAGCTGGCACTAGTGCGTTCCATAAAAGGCTTGGAGAATGCGCATATTACGCGCCCTGGATATGCAATTGAATATGATTATTTTGACCCACGCGGCTTAAAGCATTCGTTGGAAACCAAAGCAATCAATGGTTTGTTTTTTGCCGGGCAAATTAACGGAACCACAGGATACGAGGAGGCCGCCGCTCAAGGTCTACTGGCGGGCATTAATGCCGCGCTGCGTGTGCTTGGCAAAGAAAGTTGGTGCCCCCGTCGCGACGAGGCGTATATGGGCGTATTGGTAGATGACTTGATTACACGTGGCGTGTCTGAACCCTATCGTATGTTTACCAGTCGGGCCGAGTATCGCCTGCAATTACGTGAAGATAACGCAGATCTGCGTTTGACAGAAATCGGGCGACGACTGGGGGTGATAGGTGATGCACAATGGCAGATATTTGAGCTGAAGCGTGCTGCAATTTCACAGGAACAAGAGCGACTGAAATCCATTTGGGTCAATCCAAAGTTGTTACCAAAGGAAGATGCGGAACGTGTGCTGGGCAAAGGAATAGAGCGGGAATATGCCCTGCATGAACTTCTGCGCCGTCCCGATGTGAGCTATGCCAGCCTGATGACTTTGACTGGAGCGGGTGAGCCAGTGGCCGATGAAAAAGTTGCAGAACAGGTGGAAATTCAAGCCAAATATCACGGCTACATTGAACGACAGCGTGATGAAATCGCGCGCAATGAGCATCAAGAAAGCATGCGGCTACCTGAAGTAATGGATTATCGTACGGTGCTTGGCCTGTCAATTGAGGTGCAGCAAAAACTTAATCAACACATGCCAGAGACAGTAGGAGAGGCGGCACGTATTTCCGGAATAACTCCAGCGGCAATCTCCCTATTATTGGTACACCTGAAGCGCGGCTTTCAGAGTGTTGTAACGACCCCAGAGGTCAAAGAGGTACCGGAAGGCGAGAAAGTGCAGAAAAGCGCGTGAATCAGGCCAACGGTCTGGCGTTTGGTGTCACGCAACTAGGGCTGGATGTCGCGCCAGATGCACAACGTAAGCTGTTAAGTTACCTTGAATTGTTGCAAAAATGGAACCGCGTTTATAACCTGACGGCAATTCGCCAGCCGGAGCAAATGTTAAGCGGCCATTTACTTGACAGCCTTGCAGTGTTGCCACATTTATGGCCTGGCCATTGGCTAGACGTGGGTTGCGGTGCGGGTCTGCCCGGGCTGATACTGGCAATAATGCGCCCGGAATGGACATTCGTCCTTCTGGATAGTAATAGCAAAAAAACCAGTTTTGTACAGCAAGCGAAAATCGAACTGGAATTGCGAAACGTCAGCATTTACTGCGCTCGCGTGGAGGATTGGCAGGGGGCGGGGAAATTCGATGGCATCATTTCCAGAGCTTTCGCAGAGACTTCGAAGTTTGTTACCCTGACACGTCATTTATTGGCTCACGAAGGCGGATGGGTGGCCATGAAGGGCGTTCCGCAACAGAAGCTGGAAAGGCTGCCGAGTGATGTCAGCGTGGAGCGAGTAATTCCATTGCAGGTGCCAGGGCTATCCGCCGCGCGTTGCCTGGTTATGTTGAAACTCACTTGAATATGGCCAAGATTTTAGCGATCACCAATCAAAAAGGAGGTGTGGGTAAAACTACCACATCAATTAATCTGGCTGCCAGTCTGGCAGCATTAAAGCAGCGTGTATTGCTGATTGATCTTGACCCCCAAGGTAATGCCACTATGGGCAGTGGTATTAACAAGCGTGACTTGTCGGCAACCATATACCACCTATTGCTGGGAACCAAAGCCCTGCATGAAGTTCGACTTCATTCAGAAGCCGGAAATTATGACGTGCTGCCGGCTAACCGTGATCTGGCTGGCGCCGAAATCGAACTGGTTGATTTGCCACAGCGTGAAACGCGGCTTAAGGAAGCTCTTCAGGCCGTTACGGCAGAATATGATTATGCATTGATTGATTGTCCACCCGCTTTAAATCTGCTTACCCTCAACGGGCTGTGTGCAGCAAAGTCAGTCATGATTCCAGTGCAATGCGAATATTATGCCTTGGAAGGACTTAGCGATTTGGTCAATACCGTCCGGAAGGTGCGAGCAAATCTTAATCCTGATCTTGAAATCGAGGGTTTACTCCGCACCATGTTCGATCCGCGTAATACATTGGCTTTGCAGGTATCCGAGCAATTGCAACAACACTTCGGCGAGAAAGTTTACCGTACGATCATCCCGCGTAATGTGCGGTTGGCCGAAGCGCCCAGCTACGGTGTGCCGGTGCTTCAGCATGACAAACCATCCAAAGGTGCCCAAGCCTATCTAGCTCTGGCAGGAGAGTTGCTCAATAAGGCGGCACAATCGGCACCGGTTTAATCTAGAAGGAAATGACTTGGCAAAACTAAACAAAGGACTGGGGCGGGGCTTGGATGTGTTGCTGTCCGGTAACGGCAAAGAACAGGGCGATGTATTGAGTGAAATGAAGGTTGAGAAACTCAAACCCGGGAAGTATCAACCGCGCAGCCGCATGGATGAAGCCTCACTCAATGAACTGGCCGCATCGATTAAAACGCAGGGCGTTATGCAGCCAATCCTGGCGCGTTTGTTACCAAATGGCAGTCACGAAATTATTGCAGGGGAACGTCGCTGGCGTGCAGCCCAGCTTGCCGGCCTGACCGAAGTGCCAGTATTGGTGCGCAAGGTGGCGGACAACGCCGCGCTGGCCATGGCGTTAATCGAAAACCTTCAACGTGAGGATCTCAATCCACTAGAAGAGGCAATCGGCATTCAGCGCCTGATTGATGAATTTCAGATGACACACATGACGGCTGCCGACGCGGTAGGGCGCTCACGCAGTGCCACCAGCAATCTGCTACGTCTGCTCAAACTGCCTCAGATAGTACAAAGCATGTTGATGAAAGGTAGCCTCGATATGGGCCACTCCCGAGCGTTACTTGCGTTGGATGGGGCACAGCAGATTGTCGCAGCCAACAAAATTGTGGCGGATGGGCTGTCGGTGCGCGAGGCAGAAAAGCTGGTGAAGGATTTGCTCAATCCCGTCCAGCAACACAAAAAATCAAAACCAAGTTGTGACATCCTGCAATTACAAGAAGATATCGCTCAGAATCTCGGCACCAAAGTACAAATCAAGACAGGCATAAAAGGTGCAGGCAAGCTGATCATAAATTACACAAGTCATGATCACCTGGCTGAGCTTATCGAACGTTGGAAATAAATCGTTGACGCGAGCAAGCGAGATTGAGTAGAATGCTGGGCTTCGAAGAATTAGGGGCGGTTGTGGGCAGTACGGTTCGCCGGATTATTTTGATTCAGCTAGCTGTAACCGTAGCGATGGCATTGATTATGCTGACGTACATGAATGTAGTTGCTGCAGCCTCAGCTTTTGCCGGGGGAGCGGTAGGGTTTCTAACCAGCTTGGTTTACGCTAAAAAAATGTTCGCGCCGCTTGGCAGCGAACCAAAAACAATAATAATGGCGCATTACCGCGCCGAAGCTTACAAGCTGGTATTCACCATACTATTGTTCTCTTTGGTCTTCACGCAATTTAAAGAAGTGCATGTGTTGCCGCTGTTTGTAGCATATATCGCAACGTTGATGGTTTATTGGGTAGCATTAATTTTTGT
>JBDSEJ010000034.1:0-1826 GCA_039920105.1 Candidatus Nitrotoga sp.
GCAGCGCGTGTAATGGCAGTTGTTAAGCCTCTGAAGGTCATCATCAGCAATTTTGTGGCGGGCGAAACTCAATCTCGCGAAGCTGGCTTTCATCCGGAACACCCAGAATTCGGTAGCCGCATGGTGCCATTCAGCAAAGAGATTTGGATTGAGGCTGACGACTTTACCGAGAACCCGCCCGCACGCTGGCAGCGTTTGACACCCGGTGGCGAAGTGCGCTTGCGTTACAGTTATGTGATGCGCTGTGATGAAGTTATTAAAGATACTGTCGGTAACGTAATCGAGCTTCGCTGCTCTATTGACCAGGGTACGCTAGGCAAGAACCCGGCAGGGCGCAAGGTGAAGGGCGTAATCCACTGGCTGTCCGTTGAACATGCACTGCCCGCTGAAATTCGTTTGTATGACCGCCTGTTCACCGTGCCGGAACCTGACAACGACAAGTCACGAGATTTCTGTGAATTCATCAACCCAGCCTCTCTGACTATAGTACAGGGCTGGGTTGAACCTGCCGTGCGTGACGCGGCACCTGAAACACATTACCAGTTTGAGCGCCTTGGATATTTCTGCACCGATCGGCATGAGCACCAGCCCGGTGGAAAACTGACCTTCAATCGCACCGTGACCCTTAAAGATTCGTGGACAAAAGACCAAGGGTAAGCAGGAGGTATCCATGTATAAGCGTATTGCAGTTGCGGTGGATGGTAGTGAGACTTCTGATAAGGCGTTGGACGAAGCAACCAAGCTGGCTCAAGAAATGAGCTCCATAATTTTGTTGCTACATATGCGTGAAGAAATGGCCATCATGTGGGAGCCTGACGGTATGAACATGATCTTGATGCAGGATAGTTTGAATGCGGTTTCTGATGCCGGCAGGGAATTGCTGGCAAAGCATAGCAGGCAGCTTACCGAGCAAGGCGTGACAGTCGAAACGATACTGGTTGAGACCTATGGTGGCCACACCGGTAGTGTCATATCAGAGGAGGCGCAGAAATGGAATGCCGATTTGCTGGTTGTGGGCACGCACGGCCACAAGGGTATTGAGCATCTGCTGATGGGCAGTGTGGCAGAAGGTGTGGCCCGTAGCGCATCCATGCCGGTTTTGCTGGTGCGAAATAGTTAAACAAAGTTTGCTCTAAAGGTTTTTGATGCTGAAAATTTACAATACGTTAACTCGCGACAAGCAGGTCTTTATTCCCATCGAACCCGGCAAAGTTCGCATGTATGTATGCGGCATGACAGTTTATGACTATTGTCATCTCGGCCATGGGCGGGTGATGGTGGTATTCGACATGGTATATCGCTGGCTTAAGGTGATCGGGCTGGACGTGACTTATGTGCGTAATATCACCGATATTGACGACAAGATTATCAAGCGCGCTGCGGAGAATGTTGAGTCTATTCATGTGCTCACGCAGCGTTTCATTGATGCGATGCATGAAGATGAACGTGCACTGGGCATTCTGCCACCGAACTTTGAACCACGAGCAACTCAATACATAGAAGAAATGCTGAAGATGATTGAGAAGCTGGAAGCTAATGGATTAGCCTATCAAGCCGCTGACGGGGATATGAACTATGCGGTGCGCAAGTGTGCCAATTACGGCAAATTATCTGGCAAAACACTGGCGGATTTACGTGCCGGCGAACGTGTGGAGGTGAATGATGGCAAGCTTGATCCGCTTGATTTCGTCCTGTGGAAACATGCTAAAGATAGCGAGCCAGACGAAGTGAAATGGAATTCTCGATGGGGGAAAGGACGGCCGGGTTGGCATATTGAATGTTCGGCAATGAGCCTGGCAACACTGGGTAAACACTTCGACATTCAC
>JBDSEJ010000035.1:0-1682 GCA_039920105.1 Candidatus Nitrotoga sp.
AGATTGGCACTGGCGCCCGGATAAGAAGTGTTAATCGTAACTACGGCATTTTGAGTGTACGGATATTGCAGCACCGGCAATGAAGCAAGCGAGCGTAAGCCCAGAACCAGTATTACCAAGCTAATGACGGTTGCCAAAACTGGGCGTTCGACGAAAATGTCAGTAAACTTTCTCATCGCAGCTCCAGCAGTGTTGCTCATTCGTCTTTTACCTGAGGATTGGGATTGTTAGACGGTTGCACACTATTATTTATAACTACCGGAGTACCATTGCGTAGCTTAAGTTGACCCGAGGTGACCACAACCTCATTCACTTTCAAACCGCTAATTACTGCCACCTGATCGCCGCGTACAAGGCCGGTAGTAACAAAGCGCTGCTCGACCAATAACTTGGGCTTGCCATCGGCCTTCTTCCCTTCATTTTTAACTATGAACACGGTACTACCGTAAGGGTTATAAGAAATAGCTGAATTCGGCAGGGTAATGAAATCTTTATCGTCTCCTTTTTTTACCCGTGCCGTAGCGAACAGTCCGGGTAGCAACTCACCATTAGGATTGGGAATGCTTGCACGTACTTTGAGATTACGCGTGGATATGTCTACCTGGGATTCGATCGCGGAAATAGTGCCGGTGAAAACTTTGTTCGGAAACGCATTGGTTTGCACAGCAACACTCTCTCCGACATGAACCAAGTCAATCTGAGCCTGTGGTACTGTAAAGTCCAGATACATAGGGTCAAGTTTTTGCAGATTTACAAGGGCAGTTCCCGGTGCCAGATATTGACCAAGATCTACCTGGCGTATTCCCAGCTGACCTGCAAAGGGAGCGCGTATACTTTTCTGTTCAATGATCGCTTTTTGCATCTCTACCTGGGCTATAGCACTTTTCAAATTGGCTGCATCAATGTCTACGACAGCTTGGCTGACTGCCTGCACCTTGAGTTGAGCAAGGTCGCGTTCGTAGTTCTGTTTGGCGAGCCGGACAGCAACCCTGAGTTGTTCGAGCTGCGCTTTAAGCGGCGCGGCATTTAGTTCTAATAGCAGCTGACCAGTTTTCACACTTGCTCCAGAATCAAAGTGAATGGCTGAAACTATGCCGCCAACCTCAGCTGCCAAGCTGGTGCCATTAGAAGCACGCAGATTGCCTACCGCTTCGACTGAAGGTTGCCAGATGGATGTTTGCGCCACGGTGGTAGACACACTTTGCGGAGGGTTAGCTTGTCCCTTGATGGACTGCTGCATCATTTTGTTGCGAAATTGCTGAAAAGCATAAATTCCGCCAAACACTATTGCGGCTAACAGCAGCATGATGATCATGCGTTTGGTCGTTCCCCTAGTCATGAAAATGCTCCATGCTCAATTTTGATCCAAAAAATGCCGCTCAAAACCTTTGTACTCAGTATTCTGCAATCCTAATTGCGTATGCTGTGTTGGCAACTCCGCCTCTTGTTTTGACGCGGCAGCCCAGCCACCACCCATAGCCTGGTAAAGCGCTGCGGTATCCGCCAAACGCTGAACCTGCGCGGCAATTAAGTTAATCTGAGTTTGTTGTGCCTGCTGTTGCGCGGTAAGTAGCTGCAAATAACTCACGCTTCCTAATAAAAATTGCTGTTGGATAAGGTTAAGCGAAGCTTGCGCCGATGCATCGGCAGCAGCTTGCGCTTGCAATATTTGCGCATCATTA
>JBDSEJ010000036.1:0-2194 GCA_039920105.1 Candidatus Nitrotoga sp.
CAAGCACCTTGACTTTTACAATCTGGCCTTCTTTCAGTACATCTGACACAACATTAATGCGCTCGTTTGAAATTTGCGAAATGTGAAGCAATCCATCTTTTCCAGGCATGATATTTACAATCGCGCCAAAATCCAACAGCTTGATAACCGGCCCTTCGTAAATTTTTCCTACCTCAACCTCAGCCACAATCTCTTCAATACGTTTTTTTGCTAACACTCCCCCTTCTCCGCTGACACTCGCAATAGTTACATTGCCTTCATCGTCGATATCAATAGTGGTGCCAGTTTCCTCAGTTAACGCGCGTATCACAGCTCCGCCTTTGCCAATCACATCACGAATTTTCTCGGGATTGATCTTAATTTTAATCATTCGCGGCGCATGTGCTGACACTTCTTCACGAATCGCAGGCATAGCTTGCTTCATAATATCAAGAATATGCAAGCGTCCTTCGCGAGCTTGGCTCAATGCAACCTGCATAATTTCACGTGTTATCCCGTTGATCTTAATGTCCATTTGCAGTGCAGTAATTCCATGCTCTGACCCTGCCACCTTAAAATCCATATCACCCAGATGGTCTTCATCGCCAAGTATGTCGGTTAATATAGCAAAACGATTACCTTCTTTAATCAAGCCCATGGCAATACCTGCTACATGAGTCTTGACTGGTACCCCGGCATCCATCATCGCTAGGCAACCACCACATACTGAGGCCATTGAACTAGATCCATTCGACTCGGTGATTTCGGAAACTACGCGAATGGAATACCCAAACTCTTCCTCACTCGGCAAAGTTGCAACCAAAGCACGCTTAGCCAAACGACCATGGCCAATTTCACGACGCTTTGGTGTACCAACGCGACCCGTTTCGCCGGTGGAATACGGAGGGAAATTGTAATGAAGCATGAATCGATCCAAATACTCACCTTGCAAGGCATCAATTTTCTGCGCATCGCGCGCAGTGCCTAAAGTGGCTACTACCAGTGCCTGAGTTTCGCCACGGGTAAACAGGGCTGAACCATGCGTGCGGGGCAGTACACCGGTTCTTATGGCAATTGGACGCACGGTACGTGTGTCCCGCCCATCTATACGAGGTTCGCCACTTAGTATTTGGCCACGCACAATTTTTGACTCGAGTGCTTGGAATAGGCCATTAAGATGATTTCTTGGCACCGATCCATTTTCCGAAACTGACACGGCTTCCAGAACGCGCGTGCGAATCGCGTCCACTTGATTGGTGCGCGCTTGTTTCTCGCGTATGGCATAAGCTTGCTGAAGACTATTTTCGGCCAGTTCGGCGATTTTTGTACTCAACACAATGTCATGAACAGGCGCATTCCAATCCCAATCCGGAGCACCAACTGCGTACGCCATATCGATAATTGCCTGAATTACCGATTGCATTTGCTGATGGCCAAACATGACTGCACCTAGCATTATTTCTTCAAGCAACTCCTGTGCTTCTGACTCCACCATTAAGACCGCCTGTTCCGTACCCGCGACCACTAGATTCATCTTTGATAGAATAATTTCCTCAGCAGTCGGGTTGAGTACATACTCACCATTAAGATAACCTACGCGCGCCGCGCCTATGGGACCATCAAAAGGAATGCCGGATAGCGCCAATGCTGCAGAGGCGCCAATCATGGCAGGAATATCAGAGTCAATCTGGTTATCTGAAGATATCACCGTAGCAATTATCTGCACCTCATTATAAAACCCTTCCGGGAACAATGGGCGCAATGGGCGATCGATCAAACGAGACGTCAACACTTCCTTTTCGCTGGGACGTCCTTCGCGTCGAAAGAAACCCCCAGGTATCTTGCCTGAAGCGTAGTTACGCTCCTGATAATCCACAGTCAATGGAAAAAAATCCTGTTCTGGTTTAGCATCTTTCCTACCTACTACGGTGACCAGAACGACTGTATCACCAAGACTGACTACGACTGCTCCACTAGCCTGACGTGCGATTTCCCCAGTTTCCAAGGTAAGTTGTTGATTGCCATATGCTATTGTTTTCTTGTAGTAACTCAAAGTACGCCTCTCTGTGCATGACGTGGCGCTAATGCGCCATGGGGTAATGTACTAGATAGTTGGATAAATTCACCCAAAGCAACGTGGGCCGCATTAGCGACCCACTTATAGGTACTATTTGCGCAATTCCAAACGCTGAATTAATGCACGGTAACTACCCTC
>JBDSEJ010000037.1:0-2969 GCA_039920105.1 Candidatus Nitrotoga sp.
CGTGAAGCATAATCGCGATCCTAAGCCGTTCATCTGGACAGCCAAAGCCAACGACATCCTCGCAAAAGTTACGCGCGCTCAGGCTAAGCTTAATAAGATGCAATATGTTTGACGCACTACACTAGCAGACTGGCCCAAGGATAAAAAATACGATTGTTCAGATGAAGCAAACTGCCTCTTGGTATTATCTCGCCCTGTTGATCTTGGCAGGTGAAGCCGTATTCATTCTTCCTTTTGTATTGCCAAGAATTTTTAGGCCTACCGTACTGGATGTTTTTCAACTCGACAATTCACAATTGGGACTTTGTTTTTCGGTTTATGGTGTCGTCGCGGCACTATCTTATCTGTTTGGCGGGCCTTTGGCCGATAAGTACCCACCCCGGAAATTAATTGCAATCGCATTGTGGATGACAGCCATCGGCGGATTGTTATTTGCAACATTTCCGAGTTTTAGAGTATTACAAGTTTTATATGGATACTGGGGTTTTACCACGATTTTTTTGTTTTGGGCGCCCATGATAAAAGCAGCTAGAGTATGGGGCGGTAGTACTTCACAAGGCAAGGCCTTTGGGCTTTTAGATGGGGGACGAGGCCTAACAGGCGCTTTTTTTGGGTTGCTTGGTGTATTTATTTTTTCCTTTTTTATTTCCGAGAACCTCATAACGGCATCGTTCGAGAATCGACAGGAAGCTTTTAGTTATGTTATTTACTGTGCAGCTGTAATCATAACTGTCATTGGTATTTTGACATGGTACTTTATGAAGTCCGGCATAGATGATAAGGAAATCCAATTAGAAAAAATATCGTTTAAACAAATCAGCTCGGTTTTGAAACTTCCTGCAGTTTGGCTGCTTATGATGATTATTCTATGCGCTTACGTCGGCTATAAAATTACCGATATCCTCTCCCAGTATGCCAGGGAAGTAATGCTCTACGATGAAGTAAAATCGGCACAGGTTGGTACATTTATACAGTTTTTACGTCCCGCAACAGGTATATTTGTGGGTTTAATCGTAGATCGGTACAAAATTACACAATGGTTGGTATTCAGTTTTGTGGCTACGGTCATAGGTGGAATGTTATTCGCTACTGGAGGCATAGAACCATCAACAACTGCTTTGTATTTTCTTTCAGTAATAATTATTGCTGTTGGGGTTTACGCGGCAAGAGCCTTGTATTTTGGAGTGATGCAAGACGGCAAAATTCCTCTCGCACTTACCGGTACAGCTGTAGGCTTGATTTCTGTAGTAGGTTTTATGCCTGATATTTTTGCAGGTACCGCCTATGGCTATTTATTGGATTCGAATCCAGGTGATCCAGGGTATCAAAATGTTTTTTGGATGTTGACCGGATTTGCTCTAGTTGGCGGAGTTGCCTCGATAATTTATCATCGCTTATACGGCAAATAGAAAATCAAGGGGTTATCTCAGCCAGTTTGATTTTTCAGTCGAAAGCCAGCTTACTGCTTTCATTTTGTTATGTGATCATTGTTACTGATGGTACTTCAGCATAAAAACAAATTACTGAGCGTTACTCATCACAATCAAGCTCTCCGCCATACTGTTGCAAGATCTTCAGCATTGCAGCCGCTTTATCTAACGTCTCTTGATATTCTGCATCTGCGTGAGAATCCGCTACGATGCCGCCGCCCGCCCAAAAGCGAATTTCGCCATTTGCGTATACCAAAGTACGGATAGTGATGTTGCTATCCATGTTGCCATAGAAGCCGATAACGAGCCGTCACATCGCAAGGCGGTACATTATGTCTGATGGAACTACTAGCCATTCGACTAAGCGCGATAAAACATGCGCCAAGTCGCTGGTTATGGGCGCTGCTGCTGGCACACATCTATGAGGTGCTTCGTCTCTTGTGCCCACAGTGCGGTGGTGAGATGAGAATCATCGCCTTCATCACCGAGGCAGCGGTGATCCGCGAGATTCCCGGGGATCTGGGCGAGCCGACATCGCCGCCGCGTCTGCTGCCGGCACGCGGGCCGCCGCTGTGGAAGATGCCAGGCACCGAGCCAGGCGAGAGCGATCCACAGGCGCAACCGACACCAGACTACGAGTTCGATCAACGCGTTACGTGGAAGGGTCAGCAAGACGAGCAACCACTCGTCGGGGGTGGCTCGTGCCTGAGGTTACGTGAGAGGCAAATTTCTGACGTGCGGGTCGCAGATATACACAATGGGCAATCAGGGGTGAGTTCTAAGGTTCTTCGACACAAACTTCCAGATTGACTACGAGTGAAAAGCACGGGATACTCCAGAAAGTGGCGTTGAATTTCCTATCCTTTATCCTTCACGATCACGTAGGGAATGGAAGCAGGAAGTTGGCTGTTGCCGTCTCTCACCGCGATCTCGAGGGCCTTCGCGCGGAAGTCGAATTCGAACGAGGCATCGCCACCGAACAAGGAGCCATCAATCAATGAAACAAACCGCAGTGACAGCGAAATTCAAAGTCGACGATCACGTGACCTGGAACTCGGAGGCGGGATATGTCAGCGGCACGATCATCAAGGTGCACACCAAAAACACCGACTACAAGGGATATACGCACCACGCTAGCACCAATGACCCGCAGTATGAAATCAAGAGCGACCAGAGCGACCACATCGCCATGCATAAGGGTACGGCGCTAAAGAAGGCAACCGATTGAGACCTGTCGCCAGTTTCACTTCGGAGCGGCGCTAATGAGCACGGAAATCACAGCGAACAATGTCAAGTTGAAGCGAGCATACGAGCAACCCGCTCGCGATGACGGCACCCGGATATTGGTCGACAGGCTATGGCCACGCGGGGTCAAGAAGATCGATGCGGCCTTGGACCAATGGATGAAAGAACTCGCGCCCAGTACTGCGTTGAGGAAGTGGTTCGGCCACGACCCCGCGCGTTGGCAAGAGTTTCGTCTTCGTTATGCGAAAGAATTGCGCGAGCATGTCGATCTGCTCAGGCAATTGCGCGCTTTGG
>JBDSEJ010000038.1:0-6943 GCA_039920105.1 Candidatus Nitrotoga sp.
TGTAGTGCCGGATCAAGCGGCCTGCCGGAACCAGATAATACCCGGTCTACACTGGCGGGGGCAGTTCCCGCAAAGTCTGTTGATTGCCCGGTGAATCGCTGTATGCTCGGCGCCGCTCGGCTTACTGCGGAATGAGCGGGTACTGCCAATACTTGATCAGCGACCCTGTCCGCTTCCTGTTCCAGCGGATCATTGCTTGCGCCTATGGTGAGCTTGGCTTGCAAGCGTGCCTTACTCTCGTATTTGCTGATCAGCGATGGTTTTGGCAAGCCAAAAGCGTATTCACGCTGTGACAACTGTCCCGCGTTAGGCGGATTGCTCGAAAGCTGTAACTTATTGAATGAGTTCTCCTGCTCCGCAAAAATGCTCATAATTTCATCCCCTTGCCTATAACACGCGCCACTTGTGAACCAACGCGCTGCGGTTGTGAGTTCTGGCCGATTTGTATGTTGCCGACCCGTAGCCGCGCGAGATCGCCATATACTGTCAACTGCTGGGCGGCCTGCGGATCGGTTAGCAGACGGGTTAATTCCTGCTGCAAGCCCTCGGCGATGCCACGCCGATCTTCATGCCGGAAACCTTTCAATACCAAGTTGTCGATGTGCAATACGACGCGTTTCATACCCACCCCCGTGTTTCTGCATCGGTTAAAGGGCGCTCACGTTTCGAGCCCTCGCCGTGGGCGGCATGCAGCAGATGTACCATGCTGACAGCTTCGCCTGCATCGGCGGCCAGAAATGCGGCATTTAGGGCAATATTGCGAATATTTCCTCCGGACACCTGGAGTTGCGCCAGCTTGCGGTAATCCAGGCCACTGGTCGGTGTGGCACCGGGGAAAACACTGCGCCAGATGGCTTCGCGCTGTTTGGTATCGGGGAAAGTGAATTGCACAACGAAACGCAAACGCCGCTGAAAAGCGGTATCCAGCGACGTCTTCAAGTTGGTGGTCAAAATGGCAAGCCCGGTATAAGACTCCATGCGTTGCAGCAAATAACTTACCTCGATGTTGGCGTAGCGGTCGTGGCTGTCTTTCACTTCGCTGCGCTTGCCGAATAGGGCGTCGGCCTCGTCGAATAGCAGAATTGCGCCGCTTTCTTCGGCGGCATCGAAAACCTTGCGCAGGTTTTTTTCGGTTTCGCCGATGTATTTACTGACCACTGAGGATAGGTCTATGCGGTAAAGGTCGAGGTGCAGTTCGTTGGCCAGAACTTCGGCGGCCATGGTTTTGCCGGTCCCGCTTTCGCCAGTAAATAGGGTGCTTAGGCCCATGCCGCGGGCACTTTTGCGGGCAAAGCCCCATTCGTCACAGACCTTGAGCCGGTTGCGCACATGGCTGGCGATTTGGCTCAGGATTACTTTCTGATGGTCCGGTAAGATCAGATCCTCCCAGCGGGAAACCGGCTCAACACGCTGTGCCAAGTCATCCAGTTGTCGTCGCCCCAAAGTGCGACAGGCTCGCCAAAGCAATTCATCCGGCTTATCGCTCGCGCTGATAGCGCTACTGATCTCGGCACCGGTGTTCAGGATCGTTTGTGCACTCAGTCTGTACTGCGAAGCGACCCCATCCAGCGAGTCATTGAGCTGTTTTGTTGCGGAACCTAATGCCTGTTGCCACAAGCGCTTTTGATCCGTGGGCCCCGGTTTGTTTACAGTAAAGCGCAAGGTATTGCGTTGCAGGTCCAGCGGATCATGGCTAGAGACAAACAACAGTCCACTCAAGTTTTCGGCAAGCTGGGTGACTGCGGCTGTTTTTGCCTGATCGCGGCATTCAATCAGCAAGGCACTGGGCAGCAGCACCGATTCACGTTGCCATAGCACAGTGAAGGCATTTCGTTCATGAACACCCGTTGGTATGTCTTCTGCATGCAGTATATGAAGCTGTATCCCGAGTTCGGCTGCGACACCAGCGGCGATATCCGCCTGACCGTCGCGATCATCTCCAAACAGCTGGATGACTGGAGAAGCTGCACTGCGCTCATAAAAAACTTCTAATATAGCTTGTGCAGTTTCAAGTTGGACATCCGCCATTGTCTCAGCCACACCACGGATTTGCAGCAGAGGTTCCAGTCGAGTGTCGAGGTAATTTATCCCGGCCAGGAAGTGCAATACACGTTCGTCTATGCGTAAGTGCGCATTTGCCAAACCCGTTTCTTCGGCAACCTCAATCAGGCGCCATCGACGCAGAGGTCGAATCGGGCTGAGCGCACTCCAATGTGGTTCTTCCAGCGAGGTCAGCGCCAAACTGAATGTTGCATAGGATCGCTGGGGATTATTTTGCGCAGTGGCGCACAGTAAGGAAAAACTTGAGTCCATTTCCACGCCTGCACAAAGCAAGAGAACGTCTCGTTCGAAAGGGCTGAGGCCAAAGCAGTCCGCCAAGCGGTCTATGGCTGACTGTGCCGGTAATACAGCGCGAATTTCGGCTGCTGTAGTCAGAGTCGATCCCTGGTCTTCACCAATCAGGCGCGCCTTGATGCGAGCAAGTTCAGCCACCGTCAGGCGTTGATTTGCATCGCTCCAGTCGTGGAGCGGGTCGGCGGCATTCATGGCACGGCTAACACTTGTGTGTTGTCGAATTGCGGCGGCGTAGTCAGCCGGTTCACCAGTAAGCTTTCAGCGCCATCGACGCGCAAGCGCAACAGGTGGTTCCCCGCAGGCAATTGCGCATACTTGAATTGAAGGCTGGCTGTCGGGGCGGTAAATTTCTCCGGCGATGCCTCATATCCTCCTGCATTAAGGCTTATTCGTTGGTCGGGCCGGGCTTGCGGAGCAAAAACAAGAGTGATGGTCACACCGGACGAGTCGCGTGTGGCACTGCTACCCGCTATATCGATACGCGGTGTAAGGTGCAGCGCAAGTGAGTTGGTGCTGCGTGTTTCGGTCTCGCCGGGACGTTGTAATCGAGTAGTCACATCCCATATGCCCGCAGGCCAATCAATGTTGTCCTGAGCTGTGTTGGGCAAGGTAACCGCAAAACTTTCTTCGTTCGCATTAGCGCCGAAAGCGATCTCAATCGGTATGGTCAGGCTAGGATGAGCGAAACGCAATACCAGATTTGTTCCGTTTAAATTGTAACCTTTCAGTTTGATGGTCTCTCCGAGTCGCGCGGCTATCTGCTTATTGGGTAGTTCTATGCCATTGAGTATCGGATAAGGAGGAGTAAGAGATGCCACAGCAGTAATGCCACTTTCGAACCACGTATCTATATTAAGCGGGTCGGGTTTTATAACAGGTCCTCGCGTAAGCACCGGCAAGGATGATCTAACCGATAGCGTCGATTCAATTAACACCACACTGGCCATATAGGCTGCAGTTGGGCGTAAATGGCTTTGCGTGGAGGTCCAAAGCTTGGATAGTTCTTCGGTATTGAGATATTCCGGTGTGATTTTGATCAGTTCGATCTGGTTTTCAAGTCCAGAGTCCGCCAATGCTTTTAGCGCGGACGGAAGTGCCGTGCCACCTATAGGAGGCGATGGATCGAGCGCCTTCCGAATTGCTTTACGGCTAAGTATGGGCATTCCATGCAGAAGTTGCATGGCATAACCGAGCAGAATCTCACCGTGCAGGTCTTCGCTGCCGTGAGCAGAAAGCAGGTAATGCAGATTGAGGGCGAGCGGTGCGTTGGATAATCTCTGGTTGCCAGAGACATCAAGAGTGGGAAACCTTTCGTTGCGCCAACCACTATTGGGCGTAACGTGGTACATGAACAGATTTAGTTGGGAGGACTCGGCGCCACCGTTTGCCGGTATCACACGGTCAGGTGGACCAGCGCTTACCGAGACAGTAACACCTAGAACGCCTGTTGCATCCTGGTTGATCAGCCCGTCATTGAGCAGATCGCGCAGCACTGCGGTTACTCCGGCAATGGCTAGCGCGCTACTCATGTTCCCCTCCCTCGGCGGGCAAGATATTCATCGAGCGACAGTGGTTTGGCTGGCGCCGGAGCTTGGCGTTTTGGCGGCAGCGCCTCATGCACGGCAGTGACTTCGATGCGACCTATACTCACATGCACTTCGGTGATTTCCTCAACCTGACCCTGGCGGTCGAAACCGCCGTGTTCTCCACGTTGCTTTGCCACATTCGCATTCAAAGCTGAGGGACGTACAATATTCTTTAACGGCAAAAGTGGCGAAGGATCATTGCTGTCTGTGAGGGCTGTAAAATGATCCCCCGGGATATGCATTTCAATTCCCTCAGTCAAAACTGGAGGTTCGCCCGCAACCGTATTATCAATACTTGATTGCCGCAGCATTGCTTTCGCTGATGAGGATGGGACGCTGGAGAGGTCCGGCACTGTATGAAATCCAGTTTCCGATTCGACAGCGAATACTTCAGGTGACGTCGGTATTACTTCATTGTTGTGAGGTTGATTTTTGTGGGGTTGATTGTTTTGGGGTTGCGCGCCAATTTCTCTAGAGCTATTGGCATGTTGCTGTTCTTGGCCGGGCAGGGGGGCCCATTTAGCATCACTTTTGCCCAAATGTTGTTGTTCATACCAAATAGCGTCCAATGTTGGAATTTGACTATCCGGCTCCGCCCTGTTTGTAGGTGAAAGCGGTGCGGCATAAGGCGTGAGTGCTGCGGAACGCAGGGTGTTTGCCTTGCCCATGGCCTGCGCGGCAAGTCGATGCAGGAATCCGCTCATATGCCCACCATGTCGAGATAGGCTGCACGCCGCTGTGGCGAGAGTGCAAATATTTCAGGTTCAGTCCAACCATATGCCTGGGCAAGGCCATGCACTTCGGCTAACAAGGCTCGGGCGCGTATATCGATTTCACCCCACAAAAATGAGCCAATATTGAAGTTGATCAGCCAACTGTGGCTACATTCCTCGCAACGAAGGGACAAATTGATGTCAGCTGCAGGATCAAATTCCTCCATGGCTGCTTCGGCTTCGGCAAGCATGTCTGCAAAATCTGTTTTTATTTTTTCTGGAGGTGAAAGGCAGCATTGTTCCAAAAGCTTCATAGCTGCCGCCTGGACATCCCGTTCCCCGCTGACTGCAGCGAGATCGCGGCTGCATGGTACGCGGAAGCGAAGGCTGGAAACCTCGAAATCGGCTGGTGTATTGTCAAACTCTCGGTGCCTATTATTCTCGCTGATACCAGCGAGTAGTTGCCCGGCATCGAGGACGGTTTCCATACGTGTGCCGCAATGCTCGCAATCAAAGCAGGCAATGATACGTGAGCCAAAGCAAGTTTCGCGCAGGCGTAAGAGCGCCCTGTTGATTGTTCCCAGAGGCAGGTCTGGGAAACTTGAAGACGGCAAATCAGGTTGTGTCCAAGCGTAAAGCAACAGTGCCTGGTCAATCGGATGCCGCGCGAGGCCGCGCTCCCATAGAGTGAGTATCTCGGCTTCCCCAGGAGCTCGCATGTGCATCAGGCCGGTTCCGTAAAGCTGGGTTCGCTGGGCTCGGTTACATCGTAGTCGCGTTCCCAGCCCTCATTTTCCAGCTTGATATGCTGGATGGCCACCGCGTTGGCATTGGCGTCGAGATCAGGCAGTGCCTGGTATTCTGATACCCAGCATCGATATACTTTGTAGGCGAGCGCAAGCTGGCCTGCCTCGTTATAGACCTCGATGATGAGATCCTTGCGGAAATCTTTCAGCGAGACCTCTGCGCCCAAGCCGGAACCGTAGTTCCAAACCTTGTTGGCCCACTTTTCGAACTCGGTGTCATGGGTGACGCCGCGATCCAGCGTAATTGCCTCGAATTTGGTGCGGCCGGGCGACTTGCGCGAAGTTGATGGATCGCCTCCCTCCCGGTGTTCAACCAGCTCGGTACTCCGCTTGATTGCGCCAACCTTGGAAATACCCGCGACATATCGTCCATCCCATTTGACACGGAATTTGAAATTTTTGTAAGGATCAAAACGCTGTGCATTGACGGTAAAAGTTGCCATGTAAGTCTCCTGATTTTCAAGGTCAAACTTGGATTTGGCCGGCGATCTGCTGGAGCTTGATCACCACGAATTCGGCGGGTTTGAGCGGTGCAAAACCCACCACGATATTAACGATACCCAGATCAATGTCATTCTGGGTGGTGGTTTCCCGGTCGCATTTGACGAAGTACGCCTCACGCGGGCTACGGCCCTGAAAGGCGCCTTGACGAAACAGATTTTGCATGAAGGCGCCTAAATTGAGGCGTATCTGTGCCCATAACGGCTCATCGTTTGGCTCAAATACCACCCATTGCGAACCTCGGAACAGGCTTTCCTCGAGGAACAGCGCCGTACGGCGCACCGGAAGATATTTCCATTCCGAGGCAAGCTGGTCCGCGCCGCGCAGGGTGCGAGCGCCCCATACCAGCCGGCCTGTGACCGGGAAGGAACGCAGACAGTTGACCGCCAGTGGATTGAGTTGGCCATTTTCACCGTCGGTAAGTTTTACCGTGAGTTCGGCTACGCCGTTAAGTGTGGCATCGTTGCCAGCAGGGGCTTTCCACACGCCACGCTGACCGTCAGTGCGCGCCATGACCCCAGCCACCGCACCACAAGGGGCAAAGTCAGCCAGGCGATTTTCCTGTAAAGGGTCGGGCAGGCGAAGAAAAGGGAAATACAGTGCCGCATTCGCGCTGCGGGCCAGGCCCCAA
Organism: Candidatus Nitrotoga sp.; assembly: GCA_039920105.1. Taxonomy (GTDB): domain Bacteria; phylum Pseudomonadota; class Gammaproteobacteria; order Burkholderiales; family Gallionellaceae; genus Nitrotoga. The sequence goes on from JBDSEJ010000038.1 coordinate 6,593, forward strand.
CCCACGCTGTCCAGGCCGCTGGCGCCAGTAAGATCGGAGGGTTCGTCCCACGCCATAAGTGGATCGACGATGTACATGGCGCGCCGCGCAAGGCAATAGGCAGCGGCGGCGCTGCGGGTTTGGGAGTTCACGTCACCACCCGGTTCACGCGTCAGCGGCGGAACGCAGAGAAGGTTGAACAGGTCTGCCTTCTGCAATGCCCATATCCCCTGTTTGGTCGCTTCCAGCGAGGCCAGTGATATCTGGTTGTCGGTGATGACAGCCCCTTCATTGCCAGTTGCTGTGAATGCGGTCGAGGAGGCGTTGTCCAGCAGCGGATCGGCACCGGCGGGCGGGTTACCATGAGCGGCG
>JBDSEJ010000039.1:0-5555 GCA_039920105.1 Candidatus Nitrotoga sp.
CCGTTCAAATAGACTGTCATTTTACAATCCTTAAAAAAGCCATTATTTGAAAAGTTAGCGGATGCTGTCCCAACCGCGCGAAAATACATTGGCTAGAGGTACCGGCTCCAGTGCCACCAGCTTGTAATCGGCATAGGGTTTGCCGGCCAAGGTAATTTTTAAAATACCGATTTTTTGCCCACCTGCAATCGGTGCAATAAGAGGTTGTTGTGTTTGCATAATTACCTTCAATTGTGCAAGTTGTCCTGTCGGGATGGACAGGAATAGATCGCTTCGGAATCCCACTTTGACCTTGGTTTCGGTGCCTTTCCATAGACGCAAGCTGGCTACAGGTTCGTTTTTTTGATATAGGCGCACTGCTTCAAAATTTTGGAAACCGTAATTTAGCAGTTTCTGACTTTCGGTAGCTCGCAAGTTGTCGGATTGTGCGCCAAGCACTACTGATATTAATCGTCTCTGGTTGCGCTTTGCCGAAGCCACTAAACAATATCCTGCACTTTCTGTATGTCCCGTTTTCATTCCATCCACATAAGGATCCATCCACAATAAACGGTTACGGTTGGCTTGATTAATATTGTTGTACTGAAAATCGCGCAAACTATAGAGCGAGTAGTACTCGGGAAAATTGCGCACGATGGCAGCGGCGAGCAACGCAGTATCATACGCACTGGAATAGTGCTGTGGATGCGGCATTCCAGTGGAGTTGACATAATTTGTGTTGATCATGCCAAGTCGTTTCGCTTCCTGGTTCATGAGTTTGGCGAAGCTTTCCTCGCTGCCACCGATGGTGGTTGCCAATACACGCGCAGCGTCATTACCGGACTGTACTATGAGGCCACGAAGTAATTCTGCTATTGTCACTGATTTGCTTTTATCGAGGAACATGCGAGATTCCACGCCTTGAGCACGCAGTGCTTCTTCTGAAGGGGTAATTGACTGGCTCAGTGAAAGTTTATTAAGCTTGAGGGAGTTGAAGGTCAGATAGGCCGTCATCAGCTTAGTAATGGATGCCGGTTCGGTGCGCTCATTACCGTTCTGATCGATCAGTATCTGATTGCTAGTATAGTCGTAGAGCAGATAGGATTTGGCCGCCAGCACTGGAGCGGACGGCATGTCGGCTAACTGCGCTTGAGCAAACGATGGCAATAACAGAGCGATGAGAAACGATAGAATAAATTTCATAGTGAGCCAGTAACCAAAACCGTAATTATAGACCTGTGGGATTGGTTGGGCTATGGGGTGAGTTTAATTAGGTGGTTTAATGAGCTGAATAATCACGCACCTAATTAATATGCCGCCGCTGCTTGTTCTGCTTGCTCAGCTACTTGTACGCTTATTTCTTCAGCTTTGCTCGGGTCTATGCCCAATATTTCCCAATCCTCGTCGCTTATGTTGGCATCGACGTGTTCTTGGATGCCAAAGGAAGCCAACAATTTTTCGGCTAAACTAATTATGTGGACTATGGGTTGTCCAGCTGCTGCTGCGACTTCATTAGGTGTGTGGTGGTAGCGAAGAACGGCAACAATTTCATCCGGTAAATTCCAATGTCGCGCTAGCTCAGCTCCTAATTCGTCGTGGCATATATCCAGCATTTCCCGTTCTACATTAAGGACAGGACTGTCAGATTTTGCCGACAAAAGGACATGTAGGTCATCGCTCCGTTTCGGATCCAGGACAGCGAGCACAAGATAGCCAACGTCGTGCAGTATGCCTGCCAAAAAAACCTGGTCATCCTTCGGGCGGATCTTTGCGGGCATGGCACGGGCAATGCCGAGCATGGCAAACGCGATACCAAAGCTGTGTAACCAAAGATCCTGTGCCTTGAACTTGCCCGTGGATACTTTGGTCGACAAAGACATGATGGCAATGCCAGTTGCAATCGATTTGATACGGTTCATACCCAGCAATACCGCGGCCTCTTTTACGGACGTTGCTTTTCGTAAGGAGGTAATCATGGCTGAATTGGATAGCCCGATAATTTTTGCCGAGATTTGTGGATCTTGCTCAATCAGCAATAACATTTTCCGTTCGTCTTCGTCGGTGTCTATCTCGAGTGCCAGCAGCTTTTGCGCAATGACCGGCATGGCGGGCAGCGCATCAATATATTTAACAGCCTGTCTCAGATCAATTATTGGGTTGCTGGGAACTGTATCTGTATCTGTGTTATTGATCGGCATGTTTATTTCTAGAGTTAGTTTCGTTTGTAAATGTTGAATACGAGATGCTTATGGCCTACATTTTAGTCAACTTTTGACTTAAAAATGTTTATTGTTTTGCCAAATTTATGTGGGTGCTCGATGTTTTGGATTCTATTCCAGGGTGGTGCATGCTTGCCTGTTTCTGCTCAAAGCATGTATCTTACTGTACACCCATAAAATCAAGGAGACTTAAATGCGTTACTTAATTGCAATCGCCATGTTGTTTTGTGCGGCACAAGTATGGGCAGAAAATGTGGTAGTGAGCGATGCATCTGCGCGTGCCACGGCACCGGGACAAGAGAGCGCCGCAATACGGTTTTCGATCACCAGCAAGAAAGAGGCACGGTTGGTGGCGATTGTCAGCCCGACTGCTGACGCAGTCGAGATTCATAGCATGTCGCATGACAACGGCGTGATGAAAATGCGTGCTATCGAATTTCTGCCGCTACCTGCGGGCAAGAAGGTTAAGCTTGGAACGAGTGGTAACCATGTGATGTTACTTAACCTCAAAAATCCGCTTAATGCGGGTGACAAGGTGCCGCTCACTATCACCGTGGAGTTCGCCGATAAGCGTAAGGAAAAAATTAATGTAAATGTCGAAGTTAAGCCCCTTACTGCAAGCCGCAATAGACATACCCATTAACTCTAATTGAAACATTGTTTAAAAATCACGGGCTGCCCGTCTGACGGGCGGCTTGGTGTTGTCCGTTTGTTTCGTGCTGCAATGATGGAGGACTTCTGAGGTAAAATGCGCGCCTGTTTAGCGAAGGAAAACATCATGTCACTTACTACTGCCACCGCCGTCCAGAAAGCACAAACACTGTCTGAGGCGCTGCCGTACATTCAACGATTTTTCGATAAAACTATCGTAATCAAATATGGCGGCAATGCCATGAGCGATCCCAAGTTGCAGGAAAGCTTTGCGCGCGACGTGGTGTTGCTCAAACTGGTAGGCATGAATCCGGTAGTCGTTCATGGCGGCGGGCCGCAGATCAACGAGCTACTTGGACGCGTTGGCAAGCAAGGAAAATTCGTCCAAGGCATGCGGGTCACAGATGAAGAGACCATGGATGTGGTCGAGATGGTATTAAACAAGGTCAATAAGGATATAGTTAACCTGATTAATCGGTATGGTGGCAAGGCGGTGGGGCTGACCGGACAGGATTCCTCGTTTATCCGTGCGGACAAGATGCTGCTTGAAAGCCGCGACGAACCGGGCAAGATGTTGGACATCGGTTTGGTGGGAGAAATTAATTTGATTGACCCATCAATTATAGTTTTTCTAGATTCTGGTGATTTTATTCCAGTCATTGCGCCAATTGCAGTGGGGTCGGATGGAGAGACATTGAACATTAATGCCGATGTAGTGGCAGGCAAGTTGGCGGAAGTGCTGAAAGCAGAAAAATTGGTGCTGTTAACTAACACGCCGGGCGTGCTGGACAGAAGCGGCAAGCTGCTTACCGGCCTGACGCCGAAACAAATCGACCAACTGGTGGCAGATGGCACGTTATCTGGCGGCATGTTACCGAAAATCAATTCGGCGCTGGATGCTGCGCGCGGGGGAGTGAGGTCGGTGCACATCATCGATGGTCGCGTGGAACACGCGCTGTTGCTTGAAATTTTGACCGAAGAAGGTGTGGGCACGCTGATTAAAAGTAAATGAATCGTAGCGTCTGGATTTTTGATCTGGATAACACATTGCATAACGCTGAGCCGCACATTTTTCCGCATATTAATCGCAGTATGACTGCTTACCTGCAACAGCATTTGAAGCTGGATAAAAAGTCGGCGAACGAATTGCGAATGCATTACTGGCAACGTTATGGCGCGACCCTAAGTGGAATGATGCAGCATCATGCTACCGACCCCGGTCATTTTCTGTGGAATACACACCAGTTTCCGCAGTTATCGCAGATGGTTTTGTGTGAGCCACGCTTGCGCCATGTATTGAAAAGATTGCCGGGCAAGAAACTGGTGTTTTCCAATGCACCGCAGCACTATGCACATGCCGTGCTGCAATTGTTGTGCATAGGTGATTTGTTCGACGATGTTTTTACCATTGAGCACATGCGTTACCAAGCCAAACCACGGTTAGCAGGTTTTATACGATTACTGCGGAAACATCATCTGAATCCGGCACGATGCGTAATGGTGGAAGATAGTACTGAAAATTTACAGGCCGCCAAACGTTTGGGGATGCGCACCGTGTGGGTGAGCACCACGACCCGGTTACCAGCTTATGTGGATGTGAAAATTCCTGATGTGATGAAATTGCCGCGCATTTTATCGTGGCTGAATTAAATCGGAACGACATGGACACCAAGCTGGACGAATACTAGTTTTAGATTATGCAAGTGGTGCAAAAGTATTGGAACAGTTTGAGCATGAAAAATTACTACTGTTACACTCGCTGCCCTGCTTCGAAGAACAATAGGGCTGTACGCGAAATTAGGTGGCAAAGTGGTTACAGCAATGAGCCATTCTTTTTGAAAACGATTGGTTTGCAAAAAACAGGAGCTTTACGATGATATTGATTCTTTCTTCCAATACCAACCAGCAGAGCGGAGACTACAAGCAACTGGTAGCGTATATCGCCGGGCTGACGGGTGTTCAGATGCGGGTGCATGTTGAGCGCGGTGCAGAACAGGTATTAACCGAAATTTACCTGATAGGCAACACTAAGCCTTTAGACATCAAGGATATGCAAAGTTTTCCCTGTGTTGAGCGTGTAGTGCGCGTATCGGAGGAATTTCGTATCTTGGGGCAACATAAAGACGATCCGCGTCCAACGCATTTTAACTATAACGGTGTACGCTTTGGCCAGGACACGCTCAATGTATTTGCCGGACTTTGTGCGGTGGATAACGCCGAACATGTCGAAACCATGTTAAAAGCATTGCGCGATAATGGGCAGAATTGCACGCGCATGGGTGCGTACAAACCGCGCACCAGTCCCTATGCCTTCCAGGGGCATGGCAAGAATTGTTTGCCTTATGTGTTTGATCTGGCGGGTAAATACGGCATAAAAGTGATTGCAATGGAAATTACCCATGAGTCGCATCTCAACGAAATCCGCGCCGCATTGCAGCAGACCGGCAACCCCACTGGTGTGATGCTACAGATCGGCACACGCAACACTCAGAATTTCGAGTTGTTGAAAATCGTTGGGCGTCAGCAGGAATTCCCGGTACTGCTTAAACGCGGCTTTGGCATCACGCTAGACGAATCACTAAACGCTGCTGAGTATCTGGCGTCTGAAGGCAATCGCAACGTGGTGTTCGGCTTGCGTGGTATGAAGACCAATATGGGCGATCCACACCGCAACCTGGTGGACTTTGCGCATGTGCCGGTTGTTAA
>JBDSEJ010000040.1:0-2650 GCA_039920105.1 Candidatus Nitrotoga sp.
GGCTTTACGCGTACGCTTTCCGAGCATAGTCATGGTCTGGGTGAACGAACTATTCAAGCGGTAGCGGCACTCGTGGAAAGTCCAGGAGGGGTTTTGTTCATTAGTCGGGAGTCGGGCAAATGCGAACCCGCGGCTTATTGGAATGTGAGTTTGCTGAATGAGTCTGAACCGGCAAATGGCTCCCTTTGCCAGTTTCTGGAAAAGAAACAGTGGGTAATAGATCTTCAGGAGATTGATTCAAATTCTGAAAAATACGGAGGAGTTTTTATTCCTCAATGGTTACGAGCTTTCCCTAACGGCTGGTTAATAGTTCCCTTAATTTTGCTGGGCAGGTTGTTTGGATTTATTATTTTAACTCAGCCCAGAAGTAGAATTAAGTTGAATTGGGAAGTGATTGATTTGCTCAAAATTGCAGGTAACCAAGCTGCGAGTTATCTTGCCCAACAGGAGTCAACTAACGCTCTCATGATTGCGCGTCAATTTGAATCGTTCAATCGCATGTCTACTTTTATAGTGCATGATCTGAAAAATTTGGTTTCCCAGTTATCGTTATTACTTTCCAATGCCGAAAAGCATAAACATAATCCAGAATTTCAGAACGATATGCTTGAGACACTGGACTATTCTGTCCAGAAAATGAAACTGCTCTTGCATAAATTGAGCAGAGGCACTCCCATAGAAAATTCCGCACAATTTTATATTGATAAATTATTGCGGCATACGTTGGCATTAAAATCTGCTTTTGAACCTAAGCCAGAGCTTGAGATTCAAGATCCTGATCTGATGGTGGTAGCGAATTGGGATCGTCTTGAAAGAGTGATTGGTCACATAATTCAGAATGCTGTTGAAGCCACACCCAAGGATGGCAAGGTAGCAGTCCGTATTTCAAAGCTGGAGGATTTTGTGGTTGTCGAAATAAAAGATACCGGCCAAGGCATGAGCGAAGAGTTCATTCGTGAACGGCTATTCAAGCCTTTCGAGTCTACAAAAACGGCAGGTATGGGAATTGGCATGTTTGAAAGTCGTGAGTATATCCTCGAGCTTGGTGGTCAGATTGAAGTCTCCAGTCGTCAATCTATTGGTACTACTTTCCGAGTGCATTTGCCATTTTATAGGCATGTTGAAGATGTCAAGGACGCCGCGTCACGGCAGGAGTAATTTATGAGTGAATACAAAAAAAAGCTGCTGGTTATTGAAGATGATCTTGGCTTGCAAAAACAATTGCGCTGGAATTTTGATGCTTATGAAGTACTGTTGGCGGGAGACCGTGAAAGCGCGCTGGCGAATGTTAGACGGCATGAACCTGCGGTTATTACAATGGACCTTGGACTTCCTCCCGATCCCGATGGTGCTTCGGAAGGATTGGCAATCCTGCAACAGATTCTTGCGCTTGCCCCTGACACAAAGCTGATCGTGCTTTCTGGGAATCAGGATCATGCCAACGCGGTGAAAGCGATTGGTATGGGTGCTTATGATTTTCATCAGAAACCGTTTGATCCGGAGATGCTGGGGTTGGTTGTCGAACGTGCATTTTATTTGCACGCCTTACAACAGGAAAATCGCAGAATTTTACAAATTCAGGGAGATTCTCCCTTGTCTAGTATTATCAGCCGGGATCCCGGCATGTTAAAAGTGTGCCGTAGCATCGAGAAAGTGGCACCATCCTCCGCCTCGGTAATGCTGCTGGGTGATAGCGGAACGGGCAAGGAGGTGCTGGCGAGAGCGCTGCACCAGATGAGTCCACGGCAGGAGAAGCGTTTTATGGCAATCAACTGCGCCGCAATCCCGGAAAATCTTCTGGAGAGCGAGTTGTTTGGCTATGAAAAAGGAGCGTTTACCGGAGCCGCCAAACAGACGTTGGGTAAAATTGAACTTGCCGATGGAGGCACTTTTTTTCTTGATGAAATAGGGGATATGCCCATGCATCTACAAGCGAAACTTCTCCGTTTTTTGCAAGAACGAGTGTTTGAGAGAATAGGAGGGCGTCAGGAAATTCCTGTTGATGTACGAATTATCTGTGCAACCCATCGGAATTTGAAAGAGTTGAGTGTTTCAGGAAACTTCCGTGAAGACCTTTATTACCGTTTGAGCGAGATTACAGTCGCTATCCCCCCACTGCGGGAGCGTGTGGGCGATGCCGCATTGCTGGCGCACCACTTTAAAAACAAATTTAGCGCCAAGGAGGGACGTACTTCACTAAACTTCAGTCAGGAAGCTCTGGCCGAGATAGAGGGATACTCTTGGCCAGGAAATGTGCGCGAAGTGGAAAACTGCATCAGGCGTGCCGTCATCATGGCTGAAGGCACCCAAATTAGCGCAGACGATATTGGTCTGTCGACTTCACCCAAAATACTAGAGTCTATTAACCTGCGCCAGGTACGTGATGACGCTGAATACAATGCCGTGGTGAAAGCGCTGGCGAGAGTAAATGGCAATATTGCCAAGGCGGCCGAATTGCTCGGTATCAGCCGTCCAACACTCTACGATTTAATAAGCCGTCATGGTATTGTAAGCAAAGCTTAGGATAGAATTGCGAAGATAGCTAACCATTTATTTGTGATTTGGGTTTTGTTGTTACATCGATTATCTGGAGAGAATAAATATTTCAGGGGTGCTTTTAGAAGGGAAAGTCTCAACGAAAGTATCATCA
>JBDSEJ010000041.1:0-2513 GCA_039920105.1 Candidatus Nitrotoga sp.
CTGCGGCTTCTTTACGCCCAATTCGGGCTCGATCTTCGAGCAATTCTGGTCGCGCTCACATCAACACGAGGCTCCAATCAGATCAGGTTCGGCTGAAAACTCAATTGTTCAGGGTGGACTCGATAAAAGTATTATGTAAGACTTTCAAGTGCATCATATATTCTCTGTCCCTTCCGTTTCCAGAGCACCAATAATTGGACTTTCGGATGCGGGTGCAGCTTATCTTCACTTATTATTAAGTAATGATGTATAGTTATTTAAGCTTATCATTGATTCTTGAATGTTGAATATGGCTAATGGCAACAACTTAAGTTTGTCTTAAAGACATCAAGCGTTAACACGGCGTTTAAATTCACCAGTGCGTGTGTCAATTTCAATTTGATCACCAATTTCGCAAAATGCGGCCACTTGTAATTCTATACCAGAACCAATTTTGGCAGGCTTCATCACTTTGCCGGAGGTATCCCCGCGCGCAGCAGGTTCTGTGTAAATAATTTCTCGTACCACAGTATTGGGCAAATCAACCGAAATGGCTTTATCATTATAAAAGACCATCTCGCAAGCCATACCGTCTTCGAGGTAGTTGAGCGACTCACCCAAGTTTTCCTTTTCCACCTCGTACTGATTGTAATCAGCATCCATAAATACATACATAGGATCGGCAAAATAAGAATAAGTGGCTTCCTTTCGATCAAGCAGTACTATTTCAAATTTGTCGTCCGCCCTGTATATTGCCTCGCTGGGAGAGTCTGTCAGCAGGTTCTTGAATTTCATTTTAACTACTGAACCATTACGACCAGAGCGGGTATATTCGGCCTTTAAAACCACCATGGGGTCGCTGCCGACCATGACAACATTACCCGCCCGCAGCTCTTGTGCTATTTTCATCTCAGCTTACCTTCTGGTTTAGATTCTAAGTTGCGTATTCTATCAATTTTTTGAACAAAATTCAGCAAATTCAATACAAGACTATTGTCGTGCAAATTGTGTAACCATTCGCGCGCATGCCTCTGCAATAGCGCTCTGTGTTCCCAGTATTCGTTCCAAGCGTGCTTTAGGTTTTTCGAGAACACATGACCTTCGTTTTGCCCAATGTTCCATCTTTCCCACAAGCGATACAATGCTTGTGATGCGTCTGGCTGCAGACCGACACAATATAGCCCCATGAAAGAACTAAGTTTTTTATAGTGCACATTATCCTTTTGAGGATAGATATTCCAAACAAATGGCTTGCCTGCCCATTGCGCGCGTACGAAAGAATCTTCCCCTCGCACAAAATTAATATCACAAGCCCATAACAGCTCATCGTAACGTTCCTGCTCCATAAACGGCAACACGCGAACTTCTAAGTTACCGTACTTTAATATGTCACCTGTTTTAACAAGTGCCAGTCCAAAAAAGGCTGCCACCTGAGTCAACACACAGCCTCCCGTCACTAAACAGAACACTGGGATAATGCTCTTTGCCCAAGTGGAAAACAATTCCGGGAGCGCTATATTTTCATAACAAAATAATGACACACGCACTTCATTGGGTTTTGGTAATGGCACGCCCAGTGTTTTCCAAAATGCGGCCTGTGAATGCAGTTCGCTCTGAAATGAAACACTTCGTGCGATAATGTCTCGCTCCATCAGCAGCCCACCAGTTTGTTGAGTGAACCCTGGGAAAAAATAATACTTAGTGAGGGGTAAAGTAGGATGTGGTGAAGGCAGACAATTACAGCCAGCCACCCATTCTTCCGCACTGAGGTGTTCCATGTTAATCCAAATCGACTTACACGTTTGAGCCACCATCGCTGCCACGTAGCGCTCGGGCAGTTCACATGCAAATGACTCGATCACAAGGTGCGCCGGCTCTATCTTTGATAATTGAACCTCAAAAAAAGTTGAATTCCAGTGCCTTATTTCCACGCCCAAACAATGCTGTATTGGCATATTTAAACAGATTGCCTGATGCAACCTACTAAAGCTTAACAGGTCGTCCACCCATAGTCGCACTGCCATATCATGCTCATGCGCCAGTTGTTTAGCCAGCCGCCAACACACGCCAATATCACCGTAGTTGTCTATTACAGTGCAGAAAATATCGCAGGTAATTTGTTTATTCATTCCATTGGTTATTGAGCGCGCCGTATCTAAAATCATCATTCATCTTAATAATAAATAAAAAGCCCCTTACCAAGGGGCTTTTTATTTTACTGTCTTTTAATTTTTACTCTGGAACGGGCACTTCAGGCTCTACCACAATAAGAGCCTTCATACTTAAACGCAAGCGGCCTTTCTCATCGGCCTCAAGCACTTTGACTTTTACAATCTGGCCTTCTTTCAGTACATCTGACACAACGTTAATGCGTTCGTTTGAAATTTGCGAGATGTGAAGAAAACCATCTTTTCCAGGCATGATATTCACAATCGCGCCAAAATCTAACAACTTGATAACCGGCCCTTCGTAAACTTTACCTACCTCAACCTCAGCTACAATCTCTTCAATACGTTTTTTTGCTAACACTCCCC
>JBDSEJ010000042.1:0-2222 GCA_039920105.1 Candidatus Nitrotoga sp.
ACGTAAGGAGTGCCGGTTGCTACTGGCACTGGCACTAATGCCCCCGGGGTCATATTTGTCACACCATAAGTTGTCACACCAGCGGCCACACTGAATGTCACCTGATAGTTATTCCCAGTAAGTAACGCCGGATTAGTAACTGCTCCTGAACTAACAATGCCACTCCCCGTATTCGCGGTAACCGACTGGGCTATAAACCTTCCATTCCCATTCTTGACGCGCATAAAAATGTCTGCGCCGGAATCACTGGCCGCCAATTGTCTGGAGCTACTAACCTGAATCAGGCGCTGACCATCATCAGTCTGATACTGGACACCAGCACTGCTGTTGACAAAAGGTTGTGTTTTTCCCTGAAAACCAGAAAACAAAAAATTTCCTATTCCATCTGTGCTATTTGACAACGACAGCAACTCTTCCAGACGTCCACTCAAATCTGTCGCAAGAGTTTGCTTATCAGAGCTATTTAGCGATCCGTTACCCGCATTGACCGCTATCGTTCTTACATCCAGCAATACATTCGTTACGCTTTGCAAAATGCTCTCTGCCAAAGAGACAGAGTGTTGCACAGTATTCCGGTTGATCGCATATTGTGAGTTGGAGGCATCAGCTTGCGAAATTTCCAGTGCGCGCGCTGAAGCAATCGGATCATCTGCTGGTGTGAGAATGTGCCGCTGAGTGGCGATCTGCTGTTGGGTGTGCAACAGCTGGGCCTGTTGCTGATTAAGCAGTCTTACATTGGCATTGTAAATGCTGCTAGTACTTATACGCATGGCTGACTACCTCCCTAAACTTAACAAAGTGTCAAACAAGGTATCGGAAATTTGAATCATCTTGCCCGCAGCTTGATAGGCACGCTGATAACGCATCAGGTTGGCCGCCTCCTCGTCCAGATTCACTCCGGACACTGATTGTTGCGTTTGAATAATCTGATTAACCATGCTGGTTTGAGCCAGACTGGTCATTTCCAATTCGCGAGTTTTATTGCCCACCTGACTAACCAATTGCGCATAAGCCCCCTGATAGGAGGCAGTTCCGCCCGCCATTGTATTTTTAGTTTGCAAATTTGCCAGCAGCAGCGCATTACGATTGTCAGATGTAGCATTAGTGTTGCTTGCCACCGTGAAGGTATCCCCAGTGACAGGGGTACCGGTGAGCTGGATGGTCCAGCCGTTATAGGTGATAGCGGAGCCTTCGGTATAAGCCACACCGGCAACCGGGGAGCCCGGTATGCCTGTGCCAGTCACAGTATATGTAGTTGGTGGACTATCGAAAACAATACTGACCGGTTGCTGCAAGTTTGAATTGACAGGAAAAACTGCATTGACTATACCTTCGTTAATGCGCCCCGAGCCGACATTAGCCAATGATGCATTAGTACGGATTGGCACTGCTGCTGCGATCTTGGAGGTGTCACTGATGGCAACAGCAATGTCACGTGCTCCATTTACTGTAGGGCGTATAACGTAGCTGTCACCCGCAATTGCTCCCGCGGTAGTGGATATCGTAAGTCCGTCCACCGTTTGTGGCAAAGTAGCAAAGGTCGTAACTGACTTATCTGAAAGTCGTGTCAGCGTATAAGCAGTCCCACCGTTAAACCGCAACGAATAATCGCTACCGGTCAACGCTGAGGTGCTGACAACGCTAGCGCTAATGGTCGCAGTACCAGTATTTGCAGCATTGGTATTGACTAAAGGCACAGGCTGAGCAAAGAAGTTACCGCCCAGAGCGCCATTCAAATCTTGTCCGAGCATATGCTGCTGATTAAACGTATCTGCCAATACCAAGGCCATCCGGCCCAAGGCGTTTTGCTCGACATCCAACGACTCTCTACGGAAGGCTAAAAGCCCCCCCAAATTACCTCCCTGAAAACTATTTTCCTGCGCACGAATAACGTTTGCCCCTGAGCTATACGCCAATTCAAGTTTGGAGGGATCATTAAGTGATTGTACTGCCTTCAAAGTAATAGTTTGCTCACCCACCACCAATGATTGACCTGCTCCGATGAATACGTTGAAACTTCCATCGCTTTGCTTAACTACATTCGCCTTTATTTCCATATTTAACTGCGAGACAAGCTGGTCACGCTGATCCAGCAAATCGTTAGGTATCTGCCCATTCAATGCCGCTTGTGACAGCACGATATTTTTGTTCAGCGATGCAATCTGCTGCGCATAACTATTAATGGCTGTTACGCTGCTGCTAATCTGGCCATTGATGCTGCT
>JBDSEJ010000043.1:0-4995 GCA_039920105.1 Candidatus Nitrotoga sp.
ACAATTTGTCAGCGGAGCTGGAACGCTTGCAGATTTCAGAAATCCTGCTTGCCGAAAATGCCATTCAGCCGACACTATGCAAAGCAGCTATCAAGACACTGCCTGTTTGGAATTTTGATCTGGAAACCGCCCGGCGCACACTGTGCCAACAGTTTGCTACACGCGACCTGAGTGGTTTCGGATGTGACAATTTCACGCTAGGCTTGGAAGCGGCTGGCGCGTTGCTAGGCTATGCCAAGCTGACACAGGGGCAGGGTATCAGCCATGTGCACGCCATTCAGGTTTATGCCGCCGAAGATTTCGTGCGTATGGATGCCGCCACGCGGCGCAATCTGGAAATAACCCAAACCTTGCGCGGCGAGTCTGCCCCCACCCTGCTTTCGTTGCTGGATACCTGCGCCAGTAATATGGGCAGCCGTTTGCTTAACCAATGGCTACATCATCCGCTTCGCGAGCGCATTACTTTGCGAGCCCGGTTGGATGCAGTAGACAAATTGCAGGCAACTTCTTTGCCGCAAGCGGGAGATAAGGATCAGAGCTTCAGCAGCAGGCAGGCGATTTATCAAACTGTTCATGAACAACTCAAACCCTGTGTGGACGTAGAGCGCATTACTGCGCGCATCGCGCTGCGAAGCGCACGGCCGCGCGACTTATCCGGCTTGCGTGACACCCTTACGCAACTGCCGCAATTGCATTCAGTATTAACAAGCACCAACGCTTCGAAATTGATAGACGATCTGGCTGTAGCCTTGCAGCCGGATGCCGAACTTATCGCGCTGTTGCAACGTACGCTGCGCGCTGAGCCATCGAGCTTGCTGCGCGAAGGCGGCGTGATCGCTGATGGCTATGAATCTGATCTTGATGAGCTGCGCAACATCCAGACCAATTGCGGCGAATTCCTGCTGCAACTGGAAGCACGCGAACGTGCGCGCAGTGGCATCGCCACTCTGAAAGTCGAATACAACCGCGTGCATGGCTTTTATATCGAGGTGTCGCTCGCGCAGTCCACCAAAGTGCCGGACGATTACCGCCGTCGCCAGACCTTGAAAAATGCCGAGCGCTATATCACACCGGAACTTAAAGCCTTCGAGGATAAGGCGTTGTCTGCCAATGATCGTGCGCTGGCACGTGAGAAGCTGCTCTACGAACAATTGCTGGATCAGCTTGCGCCTTACATTTTGCCGTTGCAACGCATTGCCGCCGCCATCGCCGAGCTGGATGTGCTTGCTACCTTTGCCGAACGTGCTTCAGCGTTGAATTTCAGCGCGCCTATCTTCAGCGACGAAGCCGTATTGCACATTCGCGGCGGCCGTCACCCGGTGGTGGAAGCTCAGGTGGAGCAATTCATCGCCAACGACACCAAATTAGACGGCGCGCGCAAGATGCTGCTAGTTACCGGCCCCAACATGGGCGGCAAATCCACTTATATGCGCCAAGTCGCGCTGATTACATTGCTCGCGCACTGTGGCAGCTTCGTTCCGGCAGATGAGGTTGTGCTGGGCGAGATTGATCAGATTTTTACGCGCATTGGTGCTTCGGATGACCTCGCCAGTGGCCGTTCCACTTTTATGGTAGAGATGACGGAAGCGGCCAACATCCTGCACAACGCGACCGCGAATAGTTTAGTTCTGGTAGATGAAATCGGACGCGGCACTTCCACCTTTGACGGCTTGGCGCTGGCTTATGCCATCGCACGTCATTTGCTGGAAGAAAATTGTAGCTACACCCTGTTCGCAACCCATTACTTCGAATTGACCCGGCTTGCCGATGAGTACACTCATCTTGCCAACGTTCATCTGGCCGCCATTGAACACAAGCACAGTATCGTATTTTTGCACAGCGTGAGCGAAGGTGCGGCAAGCCAGAGCTATGGGTTACAGGTGGCTGCTCTTGCGGGGGTGCCGAGGAGCGTAATTAAAATCGCGCGGAAGCAATTGCAGACACTGGAACAGAATAGCGCGGCACAAAATCCGCAGGGTGATTTGTTCAGCGCCGTGCCGGATTTGCCCGAACCACCAGAACACCCGGCGTTGACCTCGTTGCGTGACATCACGCCTGATGAACTTAGCCCAAAAGAGGCACTTGATAAATTGTATCAGTTGAAGAATTTGGTTTAGTTCTGAAATTGCATCAAGCCAAAAGAAAGCCTCACACTCTATATTTTTCTCATCCTCGAACCAGCCATAGCTTCGACACACGAAACCATCTGAACGTTTCTTGAGCCTCACTGCCCCGTAGATTTGGGACTGGCCTAAATAATAAAACCTGAATATGTTCGCTGTCGCACAGAACCGGCTGGCAGTTAGGCGCAATCTTTAAACACACATACTGGGAGTGCTCGCCGATCAGCTTAGGCAACTCAGGCAATTGCATAATTTGCCCGGTTATGAGTGTATGGAAACCGGGGGTTAGATCAGGTGCACTATACCAAGCCTCCCATTTCCATTGGATATTGCACTTCGTTGTGAATCTGCGTCCCAATTATAAATAGGGGGATTAGCAAATGTTATTCCGAGATAGAACAGAAGCAGGCAGGGTCTTAGCGGATCGCCTCGCCGCTTACGCCAATTATCCGGATGCAATGGTTCTTGCATTACCGCGTGGCGGTGTGCCGGTTGCTTTCGAAATTGCTGAAGCGCTCAACCTGCCCCTGGATATTGTTGTGGTGCGAAAACTGGGCTTGCCCGGTCACGAGGAGTTCGCGATGGGTGCGATTGCATCCGGCGGTGCACGCGTCCTTAATCAAAATTTGATACGTCAGCTATCGCTCAGCGATGAAATCATCGAGCATACCGTAGCGCGTGAACAGCGTGAACTTGAGCGTCGTGAGCGAACATACCGTGGTCAGCGTCCAGTGCTGAATGTCCGCGACCGTATCATTATTATCGTAGATGACGGACTGGCTACCGGTTCAAGCATGCGTGCAGCCATTGCGGCCTTGCGCCAGAAGCGGCCGGCAAAGTTAATTGTCGCCGTGCCGGTGGGCGCGCGCATAACCTGTTCCGAATTAGTGGCGCTTGCAGACGAAGTCATATGTCTCGAAACGCCTGAGAATTTCAGCGCGGTTGGATTATGGTACAGAGATTTTTCGCAGATCACGGACGAGGAAGTAATTGACCTGCTTGAAAGAAATCGTAAGAACAGCGAAGCGAGTAATATTAGTAAGGAGGCTGGCGTATGATCACGATGTCCGATACCGTATGATTGATCTGATAAAGGCGGATGCGCGCCCTGTGGTCGGGGATCACAATGATTATGATGCACTTATGTCGATTATCGGTGATGCACGTTTGGTTCTATTGGGCGAAGCCTCGCACGGGACGCATGAGTTTTATCGCGAACGCGCCCGGATTACTGAACGGTTGATTAAAGAAAAAAATTTCACAGCTGTTGCTGTTGAAGCCGATTGGCCTTCCGCCTATCGCGTTAACCGCTATGTGCGCGGCATATCAAATGATGTCTCGGCAGCCGAAGCACTGGCTGATTTCAAACGTTTCCCGACTTGGATGTGGCGCAATGCCGATGTACTGGATTTTATAGGTTGGCTGCGCGAGCATAACGATGCTCTGGTATCCCCAGACAAGCACGTCGGCTTTTATGGACTTGATCTCTATAGTCTTTACAGGTCTACCCGCGCTGTTCTCGATTATCTCGACAAGGTTGATCCACAAGCGGCTCAGCGGGCACGCTACCGCTATAGCTGCTTTGATCACTTTAGCGAAAATATTGAAGCTTACGGCTACGCAGCCAGTTTTGGACTAAGCACCTCGTGCGAGCAACAAGTGATCGACGAGCTGATTGATTTGCGGCAGCAGTTCGCTGCCTACTTGCGACAGGACGGTAACATGGCAACGGATGAATTTTTCTATGCCGAGCAAAATGCCAGACTCGTTAAAAATGCCGAAGAATACTATCGCTCGATGTTTCAATCGCGCATGTCGTCCTGGAATTTGCGCGATCGCCATATGGTAGAGACACTTGATGCATTGATTAAGCATCTTGATCGGCAGGAGCAACACAGTAAGATTGTATTGTGGGCGCATAACTCGCATCTCGGTGATGCCCGAGCCACTCAAATGGGTCAAGAAGGCGAATTAAATGTAGGTCAATTGGTACGAGAGCGGTATAACCAGGAAGCCGTGCTGGTTGGGTTTACTACACATCATGGCACGGTAACGGCCGCTTCGGGATGGGATAGCGGCGCCGAACGCAAGCATGTACGCCCGGCGCTTTCTAACAGTTACGAGGGGTTGCTGCATGAAACTGGCCTGCCTTCTTTCCTGCTACCGTTACGCAATAACAGGATATCGAATTATTTACGCGAGCCGCGCCTTGAGCGTGCGATCGGGGTGATTTATTTGCCTGAGACCGAGCGTAGCAGTCATTACTTTTTTGCAAGCTTGCCCGAGCAGTTCGATGTCGTTCTACACTTTGACGAAACGCGTGCAGTGGAGCCTCTGGAGAGAAGCGCTCTATGGAAAGAAGGCGAAGTACCCGAAACTTTTCCATTTGCTGTGTAGCGCGATTTACAAAAAGTGAATTTTGTGGAGGCCAAAACGAATTATCAGGAACAAAAATTGGTTCACGTTCTTGCTGGCCCAGTCGAGCTTGAAGGCAATTTAAACTTACCGTTAAATGCCAGCGGAATTTTTTATTTACTAAGGAGATGGACATGCAAAAACTTAAAGATGTGATGAGCCGGGATGTGCAGGTCATCAGCCCAGACGAAACGATCAAGGAAGCCGCGCAACAAATGCGCAAGGGTAACTTCGGAATGATGCCTGTGGGAGAAAACGATCGCATAATCGGAGCGATATCGGATCGCGATATTGCAATCCGCGCCGTCGCCGACGGCAAGGATCCGAGCACCAAGGTGCGCGACGTCATGTCCGAAGGCATCGTCTGGGCTTACGAGAATGATTCCGTGGACGATGCGGCCAAGCTCATGGGCGAGCACCAGATCCGGCGCTTGCCGATCGTGAATGCCGAGAATCG
>JBDSEJ010000044.1:0-1822 GCA_039920105.1 Candidatus Nitrotoga sp.
CATAACCGCCCGCAATCTGGGGCGGTCTACGAACCGGTCTGCCAGCGGCTGTTGCCACTTGACGCGCAATGGCGACAGGGTCTTGTCAATGTATGTTGGCCGACCGGAAACTTGCCCGAGGTCATGCACGGCAGCACCGCGACTTTACGTGTACTTATCGGGGAGTATCTTTTTATCTCACTCTTCCGGGCTTGCGCCGAATCTCTCGCAAGCGAGAATGCAAGCCGCCTGATGGCGATGGAACGAGCGGATAAAAACATTAACGAATTGCTTGAGAATCTCGACGGCACATTCTACCGTTTGCGTCAGAGTGACATCGACGAGGAGTTGTTCGACGTCGTCTCCGGCTTCGAGGCACTGACAAGCGCCTAAACCTTACCCAAGCATTTTCTTTTTTGGATAATACTTATGAAATATAAAGACTATTACAGCACTCTTGGCATCGAAAAAACTGCCACCACAGAGGAACTTAAGAAGGCTTACCGCAAACTTGCGCGCAAGTACCATCCGGACGTTTCCAAGGAAGCTAATGCTGAGGAAAAATTCAAAGAGGTTGCGGAGGCTTATGAGACTCTCAAAGACCCGGAAAAGCGTGCCGCTTACGATCAGCTGGGTAGTCATCAATCGGGGCAGGACTTTCAGCCGCCCCCGGATTGGGGGAAACAGTATGGTGGCACACCGTTCTCATTTGACGATATAGATTTATCTGATCTTTTTGCCGGACACACAGGCGGCAGACATCACACAGGACAACGAGGCAGTAATATTCCGGTGCCGGGGCAGGATTATGAAGTTACGGCCCACATTACTTTAGAGGATGCCTATCAAGGCACATTAGTAAACCTGAATATTAGCGTTCCCGAATACGATGAAAATGGCCACCTGCATCGCGTGTCGCGGGCATTCAAAACACGGATTCCCAAAGGGGTGGTGGATGGGCAAAGACTACGTCTGCCGGGCAAGGGGGGCAAGGGTTTCAACGGCGGACGCAATGGCGATTTGTATCTCAATATCGCATTACATCCGCATTCGCTATTCCGTGCCAGCGGCCATGATCTTTACCTGGATTTGCCAGTGACACCGTGGGAGGCCGTACTTGGCGCCGTCGTGGAAATCCCGACACTGGGCGGACCTGTTCGGCTCAAAGTGCCGACGGGAGCCCATGCCGGTCAAAAGCTGCGGCTTCCCAAGCGGGGATTGCCCAAACCGCACAATGGCGAAGGCGATCTCTTCGCGATCATACAAATCGTAGTGCCTACCGTACTAAACGAGCGCGAACAGGAGATATTCAAGGAGCTGGCGGATATTTCAACATTCAATCCACGCGGACATTTTGAACAGGAGACTCGCCATGAAAATTGAACTCACCGAAGTGCTATGGATAGATCAATATCAAGAATTGTCGCTTTCAGATCTTGCCAAGTTGTCGGGTTTGCCAGAGGCTGAGCTTAGCGAACTGGTAGACTGCGGTGCCCTTGAGCCGGTCAACACGGTTTCGTCAGAATGGATTTTTGATGCAGGTTGTCTTGTTGTGGCCAAAACCGCATGCCGCTTGCGTAACGATTTCGAGCTTGATACGCAAGGACTGGCTGTGGCTCTAACTCTCCTCGCGCGGATTCAAAATCTCGAAACTCAGTTACACGAGCTTCGCGCGCAACTGCCAGGACGGATTTTTTAGCAGATTTTAAACCTGAAAATTCCATTAACCGATTATCACCTGTGCGCACTCCTCTTCAAACTGGACACGGATTCCACGGCAAAGCGGACACTGATTCCGGTGTCAACTTGACTGATGATGACTTTGTAAATGATATGCAACGCA
>JBDSEJ010000045.1:0-1765 GCA_039920105.1 Candidatus Nitrotoga sp.
TTGGCTTTGCGAAGTGCTTCACGCGCCATCGCCAATTGGTCTTTTCCGCCCGCTATTCTCGCCATGATTAGTCCCTAGATTTATCATGGCCATATTATTACTGTTTTTAATGCTAAATGGAATTAGAAGCCAAGGTGCTGCCGGGCCTGTGTGAAATGCTTGCTGGCAGTCTGGAGCGCCAAGAGGGCAAAGATTTCGCTTTATTTCGCACCGCCCGGGACGAAATATTCGTACCTCCGGCGCAGGCCAAGGCATTTGCTGCTGGACAGAAATACGATGTGTCCTGCCTAGCTATCAGGCGCACCAACAAGCAAGGTAAGACTGGCTGGCGCCCCGTGAAATTTATGGCGCAAGATGGAGCCGTCACAGAAAACGGAAAATAAATGAAAAAAGAAACGCTACCATTTCATTTCTTTCCCCTACCTTATTTCGGCTTTCTGATGAAAGATGCTCCGATTGCTTAATCGCTTGACTTCCCAACCCGCGTAAGGCGCAATGCGCTTTGCTTATTGGCGCCCTACATTGTTGAAATGAAGTAGGGTGCAATAACCAATGGGCATTGCACCGGATGCTAAACATCGCATTTCACCTCATCCTCATTCCTCCCCGCCCAATTCATCTGGTAGATTCCCTTTTCGACCAACCGATGAAAGGTTGAATAAGGCCAATTCGCTACACATCTTACCAAGCCGTGCTTCACCGGGTTGATATGCACGTAATCCATATGCGCCTGATAATCTCGCTCATCCCTAATCAGGTGTTCCCAATATCGCCGTTGCCATATTCCCCGTTCGCCGAGTTGAGCGCGCACGGTGGATATTCTTTCGGTTGATGGAATCGCCTTGGAGAAATTAATTTAGAAGCGTGGGGGCAGGTCTACTACCGTACCGTCAACGGAATTTTAACGTCAAGCCTGTAATTTAATGACTATGCAACTTCTCTTGCAGCCACACTTTTATCAGTGACTGATAGGGCACGTCGCGCGAATTGGCTGCTGACTTAATAGAGTCCAACAAATGCTGCGGTAGACGCAAGGATATGGTCTTTGTAGTCGGCTTTAGGTTGGGCAGCACAACACGCTGTGCTTTATTCCAATCCATATACTTGGATGAGTCGTGGTTTTCCCAAAAATTCTGCTCTTCCGCTTCGTTGGCGAATTTTGGAAGTGGTTTAAGTTGTTTGCTCATAATATGCGCGCTCCTTTTTGTGCTTGTCTCTTGCAGAAATAACTCGAATCAATGTGTTCTTTTTTCGAAGGGTAAAAGTAATGTGTAACATTCGTGCTTCATCTGTTTTGCCCAATGCGTGAATGCGCGATTCACTGTGACTGTGTTTGGCATCTTCTAGTAAGAGTAGCGGATCATTGAAAAATAACTGCTCCGCCTCAGCCATTGAAACGGTGTGTTTGTCGTTCTTGCGGTCGTTTCCACCGTCCCAATCAAAACCGATAATGTTGGTCAAATTAAGCATATTTGTATATTACTAACATATACGAGATGGCGCAAGATATATTCGTGAGCATCAGCACTATGAGGATCAACCCGCGTAAGGCGCAATGCGCTTCGCTTATTGACGCCCTACATTGTTAAAATGACGTAGGGTGCAATAACCAACGGGCATTGCACCGGATGCTAATCATCGCATTTCACCTCATCCTCATTACCACCCGCCCAATTCATCTGGTAGATTCCCTTTTCGACCAGCCGATGAAAAGTTGAATAAGGCCAATGCGCAACATATCTGACCAAGCCGTGCTTCACCGGGT
>JBDSEJ010000046.1:0-7433 GCA_039920105.1 Candidatus Nitrotoga sp.
CTTGGCTTTGCGAAGTGCTTCACGCGCCATCGCCAATTGGTCTTTTCCGCCCGCTATTCTCGCCATGATTAGTCCCTAGATTTATCATGGCCATATTATTACTGTTTTTAATGCTAAATGGAATAACCATTCACATGTCGTCCAAATATTGGCGCAAGAGATGATCGTACGGTCAACGGTAAATTACGTACGTGAGAGAAATACGCCATGCTTAATTCTGTTGCTACATAAATACCCCAGGGATGTAGCCCATAATGTAGAAACGCATAGCGAAATGTAGACTGGATTGCTTCGTTTGAGTATGGCTCAATATTTCCTTTGAGAATTTCCGGGTTGCCGCCAAAATGCCAAAGCGGCTCTGCCGTAGAGAAAACCATTAAGCCGATGCCCATTCCCGCACTAAACATCATAGAAAACCAAGAGAAATTAGAGAACGTGGGTTCTTCGCCGGGCTTGCCCAGTATTATCTTGCCAGTGGATGGAATAACCGCCAATCCAATACAGAATATAAGAAAAAAGGAAACCACATAAATGTAATAAACATTAAACGTGTTTAGCAGTACGACATTGAGTTCATCTAAAACGGTCAATGCTTGAACCGGAACAAAGACCGCCCATAGGACAAGGCACGTATTGAGTATTTGACTACCTAGCGTCATAAATTGGCTTAAACCCTTGTAAAAACCGGTATCTGCAAGCTCAATTTGAATGTGACTAAATGACAACTTAGTATTCTCAGTCTTTTCTATGGATGGGAAGATGGGTTCTTGACACTTTTTTGACATTTTTTTGTTATTTTGAATTGAAGTGGCATGAACCAATTGCAAGTTAATTGCAATAAGGGTGAACAGCACATGCTTTAAGAAATAATATAAGCTTGTATATTACAAGTCACTTGTATTCAGTTATTTGTAATAAGTTGTATTTCTCTAAGTTAGCCTTTTTTAAATACACTTAACAAGTTTATAAGATGCAAGTAAAGGAAAGCGCAGTGTTTAAGAAGATTAATTTTTTATTGTAATAATCGTATCCACTTTGATGTTCTCTAATTCGGCATTTTCTGAATATATTTAGTAAGACAAGTTAACTACCAGATAATAGGTCTTGTCCATTTTTGGGGAGCTGGCAGCAGAAAACGAGGGTGCCCCGAGCAAGGTTTTTGCGTCACCCGAAAATCAATAGCCTTCCGTTAGGATAGCTAGTCATATCGTGTCAAGTTTGCTATTCATATAGGTGGCTCTGCTTGGTTGGACAGAGTTTCTATCTTTTAAAGTAAAGCCTTGCCATTTATTGCCTACGCCGTTTTTTGACAATACAACAGAAAGGTTGTCGAATCGGCGGTTGATTCCTGCAATTGCTGCTTCCATACCGAAATCTGGTTTGGATGAACATCGAGCTGTTAATCAAACTCAGCCAAGATCTTGTCGCTCTTGATCGCTGCCATTGAAACCTTGGACTTAAAACCCGGATCGTGATTTCTGCTCGTACTTCTCATGCGCTTGCTCCTCTGTGAGTCGTGACTTCCACGGCTTGGGTTGAGCAAGGCTACCACTTATAGAGCTGTCCAGTTTCGCGGCACAACCTCTGAATAAAGCTAAGTATTAATAAAAGCACTTGACATTATGCCAGTTGCTCACAGGCTGAATAATCATTCATCAATAAGATGTATTTTAGCAATGTAAATGAACGATAAAATTAAGCAATTGTTTTAATGTAATAAAATTTATGCCTGTAAAATGAGCAACTGGAAAAACTTGTATATGGAATTAGCAGTTAGCCTATCTTTATTGAAATTGCTCACAATGTTATCCACAGTTTTTGTGGGCAACAAAAAATACTTAATTAAGTCAGTTAGGTTAACTCAATATAAATGAAACTCATGGAAGAAATCTAACTAACTTGCAATTGTGCAAATTGCCTATATGTATCATCACTAGTGTCCGGTTAAAAATCAAACAAAATCATTTGGTTATCGACGGGTGTTGCAATAGCTCTGGTGGCATTGACCTGCAAGGCGCATGAAATATGGGTTTTCTCAAAAATAGACACCGACAGAATTTGTGGCAAAGTGTAGAGCGGGACATCCAATTGAAGCCCCTTTTTAACAATGGCGATCAGCACGTAGGTGGACACGGCGCACTAGATTTGCGACTTGACTGCGTTCTCGCTCGTGCCCAAAAAACGCTTGGTGCGCAGATGCTGCTTGATCCACTTGAAGAAATGATAGTTGTCTCCAATGGGTTGAAAGTTTCTTCGGTGTCAATTGTATCGTTGGTTAGTTAGCGGAGGGTGTGTAGGTCGCTGGATTGAGATAAAACCATATCCATTAGCAGTGTGGCAAGTGTTACATGCCTGTGACATTCCATCGAACGATTTTTTGAATGCAGTTTTATCTTTTACCTTGATTGCTTGTTCCAGCTTTTCTACGGGTCCCGATGTGATTGAATCAATCATTTCTGCAATTGGTTTACCTTTGAAATCTGGCTGATATTTTTTAGCATCATCAAAGCCCTCCAAGATCTCTTCAAGTTCATATTCTGCTAACTTCCAATTACTAGCAGTACCTGCATACCAGAGTTTTGCATGGCGAAGCTGTATCCCTACCATTATTTCGCCAAGACCTGGGGTGTATGTATGATTAACATTGAGTAATTCTGCTTTTGTAGCTACGGCATTATCATGAGCTGCCTGTGCCAGGCTAGTACATAGCAATAAAAACACTGATGAAACTTTAAGAAAAATATTCATGCCAAACTCCGTCGAAATAGATCAGTTAAATTGTATGACACTTCAGGCGTAAGAGTCACCTACCAAAAAACGATACAGATGACAAATATACGCAGCAATGATTATGTCTCATCGTTTTTTAGGGTTGAGGTAGGTTGGAAAATGGAGCCTGATATTTTTGTAACATATTAAAAATATAGGGCTTATATGTAAAGGATGCCAGGAGGGTTTGACACTCTGGAATTTCGGAAGAAGTCAGCGCGCCTGTATGAAGTGGAAGTAATGACGGCAAAGCGGCTGTGATTGCCAAGAGGCACGCTTAAGAACGGGGTTTGATCGTCATGGGCGAGAGAATGCTCCCCTGAAAGTCACTAACGATTCAATGCACAAACTGTCACCTGCCGCATTCACGCATATATTATGAAAAGTAACTTATTGTTTAACCCGTTAAACTCCAATATTGCCAACTTACTTCAGTTGCAATCAATAGGAATTACCAAATCATTACTTTTACTTTTTTAAAATTGATTCGAAGTAATAGAAAAATGCTCAAGGACATATAATCGATAGTCAATCTATACTATTGATTAGTAATATCGAGGGCGTTTTGTGAATTGAAACTAAGTTGTCGAGTGCTACGTTGCGAGGTAAAACAAAGCATTTCGAAGAATATAAGTGTATACCGCTTTGGCGGTGATTTCATGAACTATTAAAGGTGTTTATTTTATTCTAGGATTAGTATATGTATGAATCGCATCCGATTTTTGTTCAGCCAGAAAACGAAAATGTTCGGGTTTGGCGGTATATGGACTTCACCAAATTTGTATCTTTTATCGAATCTCGATGCCTTTATTTCACCAGAGCTGACAAGTTCGATGATCCATTCGAAGGTTCTTCGCCAAAAATGAATGTGTATGCACGGAACGATTTACCTCTTGATGTTCCACCTGAGCATCAAGGGGTATATCTCAAAAACATGACCGAACTTGGGCCAATACTTCAAATATGGCGGAGGTACCACGCCCTAAACTGTTGGCACATAAATGAGCATGAATCCGCCGCGTTGTGGAAGCTGTATTTCAAGAACGATGAGGGTATAGCTATTCAATCTACATATCGAAAGTTGCGGGATTCTTTTACCGATGACGAAAAGGTTTTTCTAGGTGTTGTGAAGTACATTGACTATGAAAAAGAAGGGATAAATACTAATAGTTTCTCTTCGTTTGTCCATAAACGTAAGAGCTTTGAGCACGAGCGTGAGGTCAGAGCGCTTGTAGAGAAATTGCCAATTAGCGAAAGTGGTTGTGGCTACGACTACAGGAAAGAAACCATATCGCATGGAGTCAAGGTTAGGGTTGATGTTGAGCAACTAATTGAGAAAATTTACCTTGCCCCTGGTACCCCCAGTTGGCTTGCTAACTTGGTTAAATCAATTGCAAAGCAATATAAGTACACGTTTGAAGTGGAGCACTCAAAACTTGATCAGCGCCCTTTTTTCTAGTGACAGTCACTGTCAGATCAGCCCGATTTTCAATCATGGGTGTTCAAAAATGGCCGAAAATGAAATTACGATTTAATTTTTAAAAAATAATTGAAATTTGAACTTGTTGATCAGAATAGATTTTCTAGAGAGGCGAAGAGCGTCGACAATTGGTTATGCGATAGAATCGGTACACAAGGGGTAAATGGCATTAATTTTGGAAAAATTAATGCCATTTACAATTGGGCTAATCATGTTGATGCCCGTCCCATATTAGATATGGATGACCGACATAACCTACACCCCTACTGGTGAGGAGTGGATCTGTCTGGCAGGCCACAAAGATGTATTTAGTGGCGACCTGGTGGGCTACGCCATGAGCGAGCGCGTGACCTAAACTTGGCCAGCCCATCGCTGTTTCGGGGTATGGCGGCAAAACGTCCACCACCAGGACTGATACACCACTCGAATTGGGGCAGCCAGTATTGTGCCCAAGAGTACAGAAATTTGCTCGATCAGTTCGGCATGGTGCCATCGATGTTGTACCCGGGAAACTTCTACGACAACGCCCCCATGGAAAGCTTCTTGGGATTGCTCATGAATGAATTGGCGCATCACCGGCGCTTCAAGAACCGCGCCGAGCCGTTCATGCCATCACAGAACACATCGAATATTTTTACCGACGGCAGCGCAAACAGGCACGTTTTGGATATCTGTCCCCTGTCACATTTGAGCGCCAATTCTATGAATATAGGTTGGAGGAATGAACCCGTTGGTGTCCAATTTTGACAACCGACCTTAAAGCCATGATGCATCAAGCCTATCATCAAAGACTCTTTCAATGATCGGACTGGCTTCGTGCTAAAAGCAGTTATTTGTTAAGTGTAAGTTTGTTAAATGAAATAATTAAGCGTAGAGTTCCGCTCCTTTTAGGATAAGGCTAAAGAATAGGAAGTATATGGGCAGTTCGAAAACGCAGCAAAAGCTACCGCCACTTTTGTTGGGGGCAATAGGTGTCGTATATGGCGACATTGGCACCAGCCCACTCTATGCTTTAAAGGAAACCTTCGCGGGACACCACCCTCTGCCAGTCATTGAAGCCAATATCCTTGGTGTTCTATCGATAATGTTCTGGACCATAATGATATTGGTGTCTCTCAAATATGTGACTATCATTATGCGAGCCGATAATCATGGTGAAGGGGGGTCATTGGCTTTGCTGGCTTTGGCTAGCGAATTATATTCAAACAGACCCAAATCCCAGTGGTTGTTAGCAATACTTGGTGTTTTTGCCGCTGCATTGTTTTATGGCGACAGCATGATTACACCAGCCATTTCGGTACTATCTGCTGTCGAAGGCATAAATATTATTGCACCTCAATTAGATAGTTATGTACTGCCAATCACCATCATGGTGATCACCGCATTGTTCTTAGTTCAAAAACGAGGTACTGGTGCAATGGGAATGGCATTCGGTCCCATCATGATCCTTTGGTTCTCAATCTTGGGTGTTCTAGGTTTATTATCTATAGCCAAAAGTCCGCACATACTTTTGGCGCTCAATCCTGTTTATGCCTACCAATTCCTTTTTCTTGACCCGTGGCTTTCATTTCTGACCCTTGGCACAGTTGTGCTTGCCGTAACAGGTGGAGAAGCCTTGTATACCGACATGGGGCACTTTGGACGGTTTCCAATTAGGCTAACTTGGTTTACCTTTGTTCTCCCCGCGCTGGTATTCAATTATTTTGGTCAAGGTGCACTATTGCTTGACAATCCACAGGCAGTTAAAAGTCCTTTTTTTCTGCTGGCACCTGAATGGGCATTGATTCCAATGGTGTTGCTTGCAACTGTGGCAACAGTGATTGCTTCACAGGCGGTGATTTCAGGCGCGTTTTCAGTGGCAAGTCAATCCGTGCAGATGGGTTTCTTGCCGCGAATGGAAATTCGCCAAACTTCCAGTAAAGCGTATGGTCAGATTTACGTCCCAGTTACTAATTGGACCTTATATCTGGCAGTGGTTTATTTGGTCTTAACCTTTCAAAGCTCCAGCAATCTGGCGGCAGCTTATGGTATTGCGGTTACTGGAACGATGATGATTGACACAATACTGATAGCCTTTGTACTCATTGCTTGGCGTTGGTCTCCACTACTGGTTGTACCTCTGATAGGCACATTTCTTTGTGTTGACTTGGCATACTTTGCTGCCAATGCCATTAAAATTCCACATGGTGGTTGGTTCCCATTGGGTATCGCTCTCGTTTCATTTGTTGTCCTCACCACTTGGAAGCGTGGAAGAAAGCTTTTGTTTGATGTAATTGCCCGTCGATCGATCCCTGTGCAGACAATTGTAGACTATGTGGGCGAAGTCAACCAGGCACACGGAACCGCCGTCTTCTTGGTAGGTGTTAATGAGGGAGCACCTGCCGCATTACTACACAACTTAAAACATAACCAAGTGCTGCATGAACGCAACGTTCTGCTTTCCGTTATTATCGAAGATAAACCTTTTGTTACGAAGGGCAATCGTTTGCTAGTAGATGATTTGGGCAAGAATTTTTATCGGTTAAGAGTGTTCTATGGGTTCATGCAAATCCCTGATGTACCTGCCGCTTTGGAGTTATGTGCACCGTTGGGTCTGTCATTTGACTTGATGGAGACCACCTTCTTTATGTCTCGCGCTTTAATTGTTCCAGCTCCGACTCCCGGTATGATGAAATGGCGTGAATGGTTATTCATTATTATGTCTAAGAATGCGATGAATGCGACGGAGTTTTTTAAGATTCCAACGAATAGGGTTATTGAAATGGGTACTCGTATTGAAATATAGTTGCCGAAAACATCCTTTTTGGATTGCTACTGGCATGCTACGACCGATCAATACATAGCGATAATTAGAATGATCCTTGCAGATAGCTCCATTCATTATGACTGAGCAAGGCGGTTTCTGAAGCTATGTGTTAATCAGCGTAGAAATTTTCTTGTACACAGCGCCGTGATTATCCTGAAATAATTCATTGATACGTTTATTCAAGTTTTTGATATATAAGCGGACGCTAACTATAGCGTCGGCCAAATAGGTTGATTAAAACATCCTGATTCCGGTCTTGGTAAGTATCAGGAATAATATTGTTTAGTGGCCGACTCTATGAAGTTGACTTCGTCAAGTTTAGACTGGCTCAACCAACGATGCCTCGTTCAGTATAAATACATCTTGCCATGCTTCTAT
>JBDSEJ010000047.1:0-5106 GCA_039920105.1 Candidatus Nitrotoga sp.
GAAACATCTTGTCATCGATTCCAAGGTATCCCTCAACGCCTATACGCGGTATGTTAATGCAGAAGGAGAGATTGAGCGACAATTGGCATTAAAAGAGCATGTGGCAGCCATATCCTGTCGAATTAAGGAGCTGTCAGATCGCAACTATTTCGAGCTACCCGGTTTAAATTCTCCTGAGATGGTCTTCATGTTCATTCCTATTGAATCCGCTTTTGTGGAAGCGTTACGCGCAGATGAAACGTTATTTCAAAAAGCGATTGAACAGAATGTGTTAGTGGCGACGCCGACTACTTTGCTTACCAGTCTCAATATTGTTCGCCAACTTTGGAGATTTGAAGAACAAAATGCTCATACTGCGGAGCTCGCGGAACGTGCCGCGAAGGTATACAAAAAGCTTAATACCTTTTTGGGCTCTATGGAAGGAGTTGGCAAGCAACTCGACAGAGCCAAGGATTCATTTAATATGGCAATGAGTCAACTCTATTCCGGGAAAGATAATCTGATTAAGCAAGCCAACGATTTCAAAAAACTTGGTGTAGCAGTACAAGGTACATTCCCTGGACATCTGTTAGCCAAGGCAGAGCTCGAATTAGAGCACCTGCCTGAATTTCCTACACCCGAAAATGTGCCAATGGAATAAGCATGATTGATAACCAAGTGAAAAGTGAGATAGACCAGCTCTGGCTGGATTTTGCTACGGAAGGAATTTCCAACCCGCTCATAATAATCGAACAGATATCTTTTCTTATTTTCATCCGCCTTCTTGATATGGAAGAGGCTCAGCATGAGATAAATGCCTTACGCCTTGGCGAATCCCCGCACCACTTCTTTCGGGCTGACCAGCAAACACTACGCTGGAAAAACTGGAGCCGAATGAGTGATAGTGAAGCCATGCTTAATTTGGTGCGCGACGGTGTCTTTCCCCATCTGCGTATTATCGGCGGCAAAAAATTTACATTTGGCGAATACATGAAAAACGTCTCGCTCCAAATTTCGAATGCCGATCTGCTGGTCTCAGTAGTCGAGCATCTCGGTAACTTGCCGTTGGGCAAGAGCGATTCCCAAGGCGATTTATATGAATATTTGCTGAGCAAGCTTACTACGGCAGGCATACATGGCCAGTTTCGTACGCCGCATCACGTCATTGAGCTCATGGTTGAGCTTATCGACCCCAAGCCGTCTGAAACAGTTTGCGACCCAGCTTGTGGGACGG
This sequence comes from Candidatus Nitrotoga sp., assembly GCA_039920105.1. Classification (GTDB taxonomy): domain Bacteria; phylum Pseudomonadota; class Gammaproteobacteria; order Burkholderiales; family Gallionellaceae; genus Nitrotoga. The sequence goes on from JBDSEJ010000047.1 coordinate 1,214, forward strand.
CTGGTTTTTTGGTGGCAACAATGGAATACCAACGCAAGACTTACTCTACTCAAGAGTGCGCCGAAACAGTAGAATGTAGCAGCAAAAGCGACAATGGCGGCCAGTCTGAACCTTATCAGGAGCAAATTCAGTATCATATGTTTCACGGTTTTGATTTCGATGCAACTATGCTGCGCTTGGCTGCCTTGAATCTGATGCTGCACGGGGTAGAAAACCCGAATCTTCACTACATGGATACGCTTTCTAACGATTTCTCGGAAAAATTTCCGGTCATTGCCGATGGCGACATAGGTGGAGTGGATGTCATTCTCGCCAACCCACCATTTAAGGGCACGCTGGCTGAGGATGTACATCCTTCGTTACTCAAAATTGTTCAAACCCGAAAATCCGAGTTGCTTTTTATCGTCCTTATTCTACGTATGCTGAAGAGTGGTGGCCGTTCCGCTACCATTGTGACCGATGGAGTCCTGTTTGGCTCAAGTAAGGCCCATTTGGCTGTACGTGAATATTTACTTAATCATAATCAGCTAGAGGGGGTGATCGCTCTGCCATTTGGTGTATTCAGATCTTTTTCAGGACTTTCTACCTCTATTTTGGTGTTCACCAAGGGTGGATGCACTCAAGATGTATTTTTTTATAATGCGCAAGACGACGGACTCTCGCAAGAAGAAAAGATTCAAGAAAATAAAGACAATGATCTTTCCGATATATTGACCCAATATCGTCGCTGGCGTAATGGCGAGAGTGATTTTTGTGATCGAAATGCAAAAGCATTCAAGGTGTCGGCCGCAGACATTCGAGCCCATAATTTTGATCTTTCAATAAACAACTACAAAAAAACCAGGCATCAGGAAGTAAAACCCGATGATCCCAAAGAGATTTTGACGCGCATGCGAATACTCGAGACCGAGATTCAACGCGATATGGCTGAATTAGAGGCTATGCTTCGATGAAGTTCGTTAAATTGGGAGATGTGGCACGAATTGTTTGTGGAGGAGAACTTGACCCATCAAGATCTTCCTGTTGGAATGGCACGATTCCTTGGGTTACTGCGAAGGATATTTGCGGCGCACGTATCAATGATTCGTTGGAAAGGATTACAGAATTTGGTCTGAAAGAGTCTGCGTCCAATTTGTTGCCAGTCGGGAGCATAATAATGCCAGCAAGCATGGCTCCCCAAAATGTTGTCATAAACGATGTGCCGGTTGCCATTGGCAAAGATTTAAAGGCAGTTATTGTCGATTCCTCTGATATTGACAGAAATTACATTCAGCAATTCTTGCTCTCAAAAACAAGTCATCTCGAATATAGCAGTAAAAAAGAGACGGAAATTGAGCATGCAACTGAAATTCTTGCTGATATTGATATTCCGCTTCCGCCCCTTGGAGAGCAACGACGCATCGCTCAAATCCTCGACAAAGCCCATACTATCTGTAAAAAGCGCCGTGCCACAATCAAGCTGGCAGATGATTTTTTGAATATAATTTTTTCGGATATGTTTGGGGATCCAGTAACGAATCCAAAAAAATGGCCAAAGTGTCCATTAAAGCTTCTTGCTGAGCGTATACAGGTTGGTCCGGTGGGTACTTTGCCACAGTTTGAAGAGCTCATGAAAGATGAGGTATCTGTTAAAAATCAGGAATATATCATTAATGGAGAGTTGCACTGTAATTACTCGACGACTGACATGAAGGAGAAGCATGCTCAGCTTATTAACTATCCCTTGCAAACAGGGGATGTGGTTGTAGGTTGGAAAGGGGAGATGGGGCGATGCACAGTCGTTACAAAAGATAAAAATTATTTGTGTGGCCCTGAAAATGTGTTTATGCGACCAGATACACTTGTAATCGAAGCGGTTTATTTGGCCAGGGTGTTGTCAGGCGATTTAGCTAAAGCAAGTTTCGTGAGGATGTTTCAAGGCGCACAAAACTTGAACGAGATTTTAGTTGGAAATTTTTATGTGCCAACTCCTCCAATTAATCTTCAAAAACAATATTTGCAAATTCATAACAAGATGGCTTCCATTAAGGAAAAGCTTGTGAACGAGCTGGTCCAATCAAATTTTCTTTTCAAAAGGCTTGCCGCATCTGCCTTTAGAGTTTCTGAGGCAGCCTGAGCAATGAGGATAAATGAAGTATTAGTTTACCAACCACTATTAGCCAGACGGGCCTGACCAAAATATATATTGAGAATTTTAAAGGGATTAGTTCGGAAGTTCAGATTGACCTCAAACCTATCACCTTACTTTTCGGTGCAAACAGCGTAGGCAAAAGCACCATCATGCAAGCGCTGCAGTATGTACGTGAAGTGTTGGAGCGCAATAACGCCAATCCTGACCGCACTTTGCAGGGTGGAGATTTTGTTGATCTGGGGGGGTTTCGCAATCTCGTCCATCTGCGTGATACAGCCCGCCATATTGCCATTCAGATCGAGCTGTCTCTAGGTGGAAAAGGGCTACCCGATTTGGTGCCGGAAGCCTTTGACGATTGGCAAACAAATGATTCCAGGGTTTGGGCTTTTTACAACCTGTTGCATGAAACACGTAATCGCGTTGAATCGGTAAGCGTAAAATTGGTGATTGCATGGAGTCATCTACGCGATAAAGCTGTGGTGGTAGGATATCAAGTGGGTGCCAATGGCGAATGGCTGGCCGAAATAAGCGCTACAGATGATGGTCGGGATGTCAGCATCTGTATCAACGAAATCAACTCCATTTTTATGCGTCAGTTCACGCAGGAAGATCTGGACAAAAATTTAGAATATTTTTTGCGAATGGATGCGAATTCGGTCGCATCTGATGGCTCTGTAGAGCCAAAAATTGAAACTCACTATACGATTTGGCCGCACATTATCGATACTGTAACGGATGCGGGCATGGAAAAGACCGGCGAAGGTTTGCGCGAGTGGCTTTCCGGGTTTGATAGCGCATTGCCTCGATTGGGCGAGCTACTGCATATTCCGGCACCGGATGTGATCGGAGCGGAGAATGTATATATAGCTCGAGAGTTTACCGCCTTTATTTCGTCATTAATTGTCGGCCCCGGGCTGCTCGTGCGCGATGAGTTACGAAAAATGCGCTATGTCGGACCCATTCGTCATGTGCCTGCACGTGACTTCGATGCCAGCTTGAGCAAGGACGAGGCGGGCTGGGCGGATGGTTTGGCTGGATGGGAAGCTTTGCTGACTGGGCATCAAAGTCTGATCGATGATGTTAGTCGCTGGATGGCGGACGAAGACAAGCTCAATACCGGGTATGCAGTCGAGCGCCGTTGGGTGCGTGAAGTGCGATCGGAATGGCTGGATCTGATTGGCTCTGAAGAATTGAATCCCCAGCGTAAGTGGGTGTTGAATAAAGCAATCGAAGCACTGCCGGCGAAGGCTCGCATCGGTTTGATTGATACTAGATCCGGTCTGAAAATGCAGTCACGAGATGTCGGGATTGGGATCTCTCAAGTGCTGCCAGTAGTGGTGGCTGCATTGGAACCTTCGGCAAGCTTGGTGACGATCGAGCAGCCGGAGCTTCATATTCACCCTTCGGTGCAAGTGGGACTGGGCGACCTTTTAATTTACAGCGTACTCCGTCACGATATGAGTTTTTTGATTGAAACGCACAGCGAACATCTGATTTTGCGATTGCTGCGCCGAATTCGCGAAACATCGGAAGGGGATTTACCTTCGGGTTTCCCTTATGTTTCTCCAGAAATGATAGGAGTTTATTACGTGGGTCGCGGCGAGAATGGGGTTCAAATCAAATCTTTGCCCGTTAATGAAGCAGGTGAATTTACGGAAAGCTGGCCTAAAGGATTTTTTGATGAACGAGCCGGAGAGTTGTTCTGATGATCAAAGAATTTGCATTAGATCCGGATGCCATCACTTCGTCTTATCGCGAGTTC
>JBDSEJ010000048.1:0-6301 GCA_039920105.1 Candidatus Nitrotoga sp.
AGACAGTGCGTCTGCCATGCAAGATGCCTTGTTTGAGGATGAGTGGGACGTTGTGCTATGCAGCTATGACCTTTCAGGATTTTGTGGACTTGCCGCACTCAAGCTAATGCAATCGAAAGAAATTGACCTTCCATTTCTGTTCCTGTCGCATGACTTACATGAAGAAACTATCATTCATACCATGCAATCCGGCGCGAACGATTACATTTTCAAGGGGAGTTTAAATAGACTCGTTCCCTCGATAGCGCATAATTTGCGTGAGGCACGTATTCGTAGCGAGCACCGTCAGGCGCAAGTCGCCTTACAAGAGAATCAGGCACGCCTTCAAGCCTTCATCACCAATCTGCCGGGTATGGCCTATCAAGTATTACTCAAACATGACGGCGACATTTCTTTTCCATATATAAGCGACGGCTGCAAAGCACTTCTCTACTTGAATCCGCAGGAACTTGAAAAAAATCCTGACTTATTCATGAACATGCTGCACCCAGACGATCTCATCTCATATGAAAAATCCATGCGCACTTCAGCAGATAAGCTTACTTTCTGGAACTGGGAAGGACGTATAGTGATATTGCCAGAAGGCGAGATTAAATGGATCAATTTACGCTGCAGCCCTAGAAAAACACTGCATGGAGAAATTCAGTGGGAAGGCATTATGTCCAACATCAGCCAAAGCAAGCAGGCAGAAATCGAAATAAAATATTCACAGGAACAATTGCGCGAACTATCTTCTCACATCCAGCTCGTCCGTGAACAAGAGCGACTTAGCATTGCGCGAGAGGTGCACGATGACTTAGGAAGTACTCTAACAGCCATTAAGCTCAACATTGCTTGGCTGGGTGGACGCCTGAGTAGTGAAACACCTGAGTTAATTGCAAAAATTAAGGATATTGAGAACCTGGTTGATAAATGTACCGCTGCTACCAACGATATCTCTCATTCCCTGCGTCCAAGTACGCTGGATTGCTTCGGAATCATCGCAGCAATGGAAATTGAAGTAGATGAATTTGAACAACGTACCGGCATTTCTTGCTTATTCGGTCACCCAGATGAAGATATCACTCTAGATCCAGATATTGCCATTGCATTGTTCCGCATCCTGCAGGAATCGCTCACAAATATCATGAAGCACGCGCATGCCAGCAAAGTAAAAATAGATCTATATAATAAAACCACTTGCGTCGAATTGATCGTCAGTGACAATGGCCTCGGCTTCACCGAATCTGACCGCATTAAACCGCGCTCCTTCGGACTGCGCGGCATTAAAGAACGAATCGCCTATTTCGGCGGTCATGTGCATATCAGCGGTATCGTAGGCTCAGGAACGGAAATTAAAGCATGTATCCCGCATAAACCTGGACCAACAGCCAATGGCGGAGGGGTTTTGCCACAGCCACAGCAAAAACTATTGTAATGAACACTATTATAATCAACCATGATTAATATATTAGTAGTGGATGATCACGCACTGATCCGCAAAGGTATGAAGCAGATCCTGAATGATACCGAAGATATACGCGTAACCGGAGAAGCTGAAAACGGCATGCAAGCCATTAAAATGGTGCAAGAAAACACTTACGATTTGGTGTTACTAGACATCAGCATGCCTGATAAACATGGGATTGATGTACTAAAACAACTCAAGCTCAACAAGCCGCAATTACCGGTGCTAATGTTAAGCATGCATGAGGAATGCCAATATGCATTGCGTTCTCTGAAAGCTGGGGCGGCAGGTTATCTCAGCAAACAAAGCGCTCCGACACAACTGGTTACAGCCATACGTCAAGTGGCTTGCGGCAAGAAGTACATTAGCAACGAACTTGCAGAAGAGTTAGCCAATGGTCTATCACAAGGATATCAGGAACTTCTGCACCAAACCCTATCAAATCGCGAATACCAGACACTGTGCCTGATGGCATCCGGTAAGAGCCTAAGCGAAATGGCGGAAACTCTGTCGCTCAGTGCCAAGACTGTCAGCGTTTACCGGGCACGGTTATTGGAAAAAATGAAATTGAAGAACAATGCCGAAGCAGTTCGATACGCAATCAAGAACCACTTGATCGAATAACACCCTTTCACAAACATCGAAGATTATATAAATATATTGTTGGTGCTAGATGCATTTGCAATCCTTTTGGCTTAGAGAGCAATCATTTATTCAGAGCAGCGCTACACTCAACAATTAAATTTGTAAAAAACAAATACCTAAAAATATAATGCAAATTCAAATTCGCCTGAATACATATTGAGAGTCTGCAACTTGAAGCTCCCAGCTTTTAAAAATTCATATTCATGTCGGCGATACCAGTTATAAACTATTTCAAATTTATAATCAGATTGTGATAGAACAGCCTGCCAACTGTATTAATGTAATTTTCATCAACTCTTATGTTCTATTTCCAGAATTGCCACCATGATTTTGTATTCTCCGGGGATTGCTTGACTGCTGGCTTTACACCGCCTTTTTCAATGTTTTTGTCTAGTACACGCTGCGAATCATCGCGTAAAGTTTTCAATCCCATCGCATCATAGGCCTGCACCATGATTTGCAGAGCTTCGCGTGTAGCGGGCGTATGCGGGAATTCAATGAGTACGCCATTGGCACGATTAACAGTGGCCACATAGGCACCGCGACGCAAATAAAAACTCGCGACTTGCGTCTCATGGCGCGCCAGCGCATTCACTAAGTACCGCATACGTAATTTCGAATCGGCTACATATTTGCTGTTCGGAAAGCGCGTAACTAAATCCTTAAATGCATCAAAAGCCTCACGCGGCGCCTTGGGATTACGCTCGGACACATCTGGTTGAAATCCCTCGCCAAATAGACCGAGATCATCGTCGAAATTGACCAATCCTTTCAAATAATATGCATAATCTACATGCGAACTTTTCGGATATTGCTTAATAAAACGCTCAACCGCAGAGAGTGCTGATTCGGGTTCATTTTGCTTATAGTATGCGTATGCAATTTCCATTTGTGCCTGCTGTGCATAGCGGCCATAAGGGTATCGGGATTGCAAAGTCTCGAATAGTTTTATGGCGCCAGTATAATTGGCATTATTCATCTGCTCTGTGGCCTGAGCGTAGATTCCCTCTGCGGACTCTAATTTCGCGGAAGCGGCTTTTTCGTCCTTCTGAGTAAAAATACTGCATGCAGTTAGCATGAGCAGCAGAATTAAAGTTAAACTATGACGCATGGCAGAGTCCAAAAAAATGTTGTCCAATTATACCGCAAACATTTCTTCATCTAGACTGCTTACCTTGAATACTGAGTCACTTTCGTTCAAAGTTCCCGACGAATGTGCGGGAATGCGCCTTGATCAGGTGTTAGCCAAGTTGCTGCCAGAGTATTCACGCAGCCGTCTGCAAGACTGGATCATGCAGCAGCAAGTTCAACTCGATGGTACTGCCACCACTTCCAAACAAAAGGTTTGGGGCGGCGAATCAATAAATGTCATATTGCAATCGAATCCTGCCGAACAACCTTATCAGGCCGAAGATATAGAGCTGAACATCTTGTTTGAAGATGACCACATACTCATCATCAACAAGCTGGCAGGACTGGTAGTACATCCCGGCAGCGGAAATTGGAATGGCACTCTGCTCAACGCCCTGCTCTATCATTCGTCTCAACTTTCAGAAGTGCCACGCGCAGGCATAGTGCATAGGCTGGATAAAGATACCAGCGGACTGTTGGTCGTTGCAAAAACACTTACCTCACAAACGGCGCTGGTGCGCCAGTTGCAGGCACGCAGCGTGCAGCGCGAATACTATGCGCTGGTATATGGCGAAGTGATACGTGCCGGAACGGTAAATGCACCCATAGGCCGACATCCTACGTTGCGCACCAAGATGGCAGTAGTGGAAGACGGCAAACCCGCAGTCACACACTACACCATAGCGGAGCGCTTCCCCGGCTGTACCTTGCTTCGCTGCAAACTGGAAACCGGACGCACCCATCAGATCCGCGTTCACCTTGCCTATATTCGTCATCCGCTGGTTGGGGACTACGTATATATCAAGGGAGCACAGAAATGCGCGCCACATTTACGCCACATCTTGGCCGCCTATCCACACCAGGCATTGCACGCGACGCAACTCGGACTAGAACATCCGGTTACGGGTGAATGGTTGGAGTGGCAAGCCCCAATGCCAAATGACATGACGCAGCTGTTAAAAAACATCAGGAGTAAATCTAATGAACCTGCTTAAACATTGCATTACCCCTGACTGGCCTGCTCCAAAAAATGTCAGGACACTGCAAACCACACGCAACGGAGGGATGAGTGGTGCTCCCTATGACAGTCTTAATCTCAGCAGTAATGTAGGTGATGCGCCTTTAGCCGTGGCGCGCAATCGAATGCTTCTGGAACCAATACTGCCAAGCGAGCCAGTGTGGCTAAAGCAAGTGCATGGTGTGGTAGTAGCGGATGCGGCACAGGCCGAATGTTGGCCCGAGGCCGACGCCTCTATATCTACTCACCCTGGCGCAGTGTGTGTAGTAACGACAGCGGATTGCCTGCCAGTAATACTGTGCAATGATCAAGGCAGCGTAGTTAGCGCAGTGCATGCAGGATGGCGTGGATTGTGTGATGGAGTAATTGAACACACCATACGTGCCATGGACGTGCCTCCTAATACCCTCATGGCCTGGCTTGGACCAGCAATAGGCGCAAAAGCTTTCGAAATAGGTAATGAAGTGTGTGCAGAGTTTATTGGTAAAGACAAACTAACCGCTGCTGCTTTTGTGCCTGGCACTTCTGAAAAATGGTTCGCCGACATATATCAACTTGCAGGATTTCGCCTGAATGCGTCGGGCGTTACGCGAGTATACGGTGGTGGCCTTTGTACCTATGCAGACAGCGCAAATTTCTTCTCTTATCGACGCGATAGTGTGACGGGGAGGATGGGAACCTTTATCTGGCTTGATAAGTAAATCCTCATGCTTTTAAATCTGCGAATCAGGTTTAAAAGACATTTAACGTAGTGGATGTTAATAAATTTTCCACACATACATGAAAACTTAACCCGTTAATATCATTTAAAAAAAATGACGGACTTGTCAGCTAATTAATTTGCACTAATTACCAACGAAAGCTGGTGGGTTTACGTAGTCGGGATACTTACGATTAAAATCGTCAAAACCACGCCCGCCAACACGCATAATTCAAACATGTTTACCCGACTAAACTTATTCACAGTATCCTTTTGACTTACTGCGTTACCCTCTATCTCATCTGCATAATTCATCAAGCAACTCTTTGATGTCCAGAATCAATATAATCTCCCCCTCGCTGGACATTGTCACGCCTGCAACACCCTTGGGACGGAAAGTATCCAATGACTTAATCACCACATCATCATGCCCGGCAAAACCATCTGCCGAGAGAATAAAACTGTTTTTTTCAATCTGCATCAGCACGCCAACTTCAGGTTTATCAGTCTGCTCCAAGCCAATCAAGCTAGCCAATGAAAGCACTGGCAGAACCTCCCCGCGCACCACCATGGTGGCTTTGCCGGCTATTTGCTGCAGATCATTCGGTGGTACCGATAAAATCTCCCGCACCAACGAAAGTGGCACGGCAAATGACTGATTACAGAGACGAAGCAACAGCACTGGCAGGATCGCTAAAGTGAGTGGCAATGAAATGGTGAACACACTACCTTTACCCGGCACAGATGTGATACCTATGGTGCCACTCAGCTTCTCAATGTTAGTTTTTACCACATCCATACCAACCCCGCGACCGGAGACACTGGAAATTTCTTCTTTAGTTGAAAACCCAGGTAGTAAAATCAAACTCAAGCTCTGTTCATCATCCAGACTACTCGCAGATTCCGCGCTGATTAAACCCTTCTCGATGGCCTTGTTGCGGATTACCTCGGGGCGCATGCCTTTGCCATCATCGATTATCCTTATGATGATGTGATCCCCCTCTTGTTTAGCACTTAAATGCACGAAGCTTTTCTCTGTCTTTCCCGCCGCCACTCGTTGTTCGGAACTTTCTACGCCGTGATCTACAGCATTGCGAATCAAATGTACCAACGGATCGTTGAGATCCTCAATCATGGTTTTATCGATCTCGGTCTCTTCACCGGACAACACTAACTCAACATCCTTGCCGAGTTGTCGTGCTAAATCGCGTGCTAAACGAGGATATTTATTAAAAAGGCGGCCGATAGGTTGCATACGCGTCTTCATAACTGCATTTTGCAAATTCACCACCAGCATATCAAGCTGACTCACCGACTCGTCTAATGCAAGCAATGTGGCCGCGTCAGATCGCCCTTGCAG
>JBDSEJ010000049.1:0-1899 GCA_039920105.1 Candidatus Nitrotoga sp.
GTTTATCTAACCATATTTCTAAATGATCTTGCCAGTTACCTCCCTCGCGCTTAGGCGAGCGCAGAAGACGCGAACACATCATCGGTGAAAGTGTCAACGCAATCACAGCTGACATAATCACAGCACCCACAAGCGTAAAAGCAAATTCGGTAAACAACGCGCCCGTAAGGCCACTCATGAAGCCTATCGGTAAATATACAGCGACGAGCACGATGGTCATCGCAATAATAGGATTAGCCAGCTCACGCGCCGCTTTTATAGATGAGTCAAAGGGCGACAATCCTTCTTCCAGATGACGACTTACGTTTTCTACTACGATGATGGCATCGTCCACCACTAGTCCGATGGCAAGTACCAGCGCCAGAAGCGTGAGCAGGTTGATGGAATAACCCAAGACCAGCATTACAGTGAAGGTTCCTACCAGTGAAATTGGTATCGCAATTACCGGAATCAGCACCGAGCGTAGCGAGCCCAAGAAAACAAACACCACTACAGTGACAATTAGGACTGCTTCCACAAGCGTTTTAATTACCTCGTTAATTGACGAATTGACGAATTTGGTCGAGTCATAAACGATGTTGCTATTCAAACCCTGCGGTAACTGTGCCTCGATTTCAGGCATGACTTTGCGTACACGAGCGACTACATCCAGTAGATTTGCACCTGGGGCAACCTGAATAGCCACATATACCGCTTTTTTACCGTCAAAAGATACACTGGAGTCATAGTCATCTGCGCCCAAAGTAACATTCGCCACGTCTGCCAGGCGCACTATCGAACTGCCTTCTTGCTTGATGACCATCTGCTTGAATTCATCTACTGAGCGTAGTGCAGTAGATGCGTTCAGATTGATCTGCACCATTTGCCCCTTGGATTGTCCACTGGATGAGAGAAAGTTGTTTGCAGCCAAAAGCGCGTACACATCGGCAGCGGTGAGACCAACAGCGGCGAGTTTTTGTGGGTCTAGCCATGCCCGCAGGGCGAAGTTTTTTGCACCCAGTAATTCGGCAACTTGTACACCTTCAATCGCTTGCAGCTTGGGCTGTACGGAACGTACAAGATAGTCAGTGACTTGGTTAGGCTTGAGAACATCGCTGTAAAAACCGATGTACATCGCCGCTATAGTTTGTCCGATGCTGACAGAAAGTGTGGGTTTTTGCGCCTGTGGCGGCAATTGATTGAGAACTGCATTAACCTTAGTGTTGATTTCAGTTAATGCCTCGTTTGGATCATAGTTTAATCGAAGGTTGGCACTAATAGTGCTCACTCCCTGGGTACTATTGGAGGTCATATAATCAATGCCATTAGCCTGAGCTACGGCATTTTCCAGAGGAGTAGTGATGAAGCTGGTCACCAGATTGGCACTGGCGCCCGGATAAGAAGTGTTAATCGTAACTACGGCATTTTGAGTGTACGGATATTGCAGCACCGGCAATGAAGCAAGCGAGCGTAAGCCCAGAACAAGTATTACCAAGCTAATGACGGTTGCCAAAACTGGGCGTTCGACGAAAATGTCAGTAAACTTTCTCATCGCAGCGCCAGCAGTGTTGCTCATTCGTCTTTTACCTCAGGATTGGGATTATTAGACGGTTGCACACTATTATTTATAAATACCGGAGTACCATTGCGTAGCTTAAGTTGACCCGAGGTCACCACGACCTCATTCACTTTCAGACCGCTAATTACCGCCACCTGATCGCCTCGTACAAGGCCGGTAGTAACAAAGCGCTGCTCGACCACTAGCTTGGGCTTGCCATCGGCCTTCTTCCCTTCATTTTTTACTATGAACACAGTACTACCATAGGGGTTATAAGAAATAGCTGAATTCGGCAGGGTAATGAATTCTTTATCTTCCCCTCTTTTTACCCGTGCCGTAGCAAATAGTCCGGGTAGCAATTC
>JBDSEJ010000050.1:0-6004 GCA_039920105.1 Candidatus Nitrotoga sp.
CAAACAGATATTGATGAATTTCAGCAAACAGCTTAGGCTCATCGTTGTGTTGCCTGTCTTGTAAACAATCACGCATCAATACATGCAAGTACCAGACTTTACTCTCCTGCTTCCAGAAAGAATAACCCGTCAGTTTTCTAAAGTTAATACTGGCTTTTCCGCCGATAAATTTTTCAGCTAATTGATATGCCAGCGATTCATCTACGAAACGGGCATTGGCAATGACCTCTATGGCACGGCGGCTGTTTTCATCCAGATGGTCGATAAAACGTGCCAGAATTTCATGGTGTTTACCGCCAAAATCATCGGCGGCAGGTTGGATCGCTTGCTGTTTCAAGCCTTCGTACAGATCAACCTGCAAATCGAGATAAAAAGGCAGACCTTCAGCGCCTTCTATGATGGCGGTGCGCACCTCTGTTTCTACGATGGGGACTTGTTCTAAAAATTTGTCGGCATCTTCCGCTGATAAGCCGCCAAGCAAATATGATTCAATATCAGTTGCCCAGTCTGGGTCGATTTCCGCCCAGTTCAGTTTGTCACGCCCCAACGTGACAAACAAAATACCCGGGGCTTCTTCCACCAGCTTGCGCACCCACGCGTCAACGCGCATGGCTTCCAATCCTTTTTTGGTCGGCTGATCGCGCCAGAGCGCCTCATAGGTGTCGCATAATACAACCAGGCGGCGGTTTTCCTGCACTTGTCCAGTTTTTTCATCAAACAACCAGTCGTACAGATCGGCACCCAAATAAGTTGGCAATGCAGTCAACAGTTTGTGCTGATCCATCACGTCTAAACCTTTCAGCACCTTTTTGCCGCGCCGTTCCCACCAGAGCCTGGTAGCAGTACTGAGTTTCTTGCCATACTTATAAAGAAAGCCCACACCGGGTACTTCGTCAATCAAATCGCCGATGATTTTTTCGGCATCTTGTAAAATGCTGTTGGGCTGCTTGAATAAATCCGGGTGTGTATTTTGTAAACTATGACCAGGTTGAGTAAAAGCAAAGTAGCGAGCAAAAGCAGTGTCAAACGCCGGAAACGGGATCTTGCATTGTTGCCCAGTTGTAAACGAATCTCCAGCAAAGCGCTGGCGATTGAACGATGCGCCAACACCTCAAAATCCAACTTCGCCCAACCTAATTGCCCGTTTTGTTGTCTCTCATGCGCCAGTGTTAGTGTGAATTGTTCGCATAGCGCTGTTTTCCCCTGGCCGCCTATACCGTGAAAATTCAGAATGCGATATTGAGTATTCGATTGCGCCTCATGCACCGCATTGATAAATGCCGCCTGAGGAATTTCTCTGTCAGTAAATATGCGTTGCGCAGTAAATGTCTTATGAGTATGACTAGGGCCACGACGCATTGTTTAATTTCCTATAGCGCAATAAATTTGAAGAAAATTTAAGATAGGTGTCAGTTAATGCATCATAAGTATCTGGCCAAAATAGCTTTTCGTGGTAGATCATTCTATTCACGAACAGCCTTCTAGTTAGTCACTTTCGGCACACGTACGGTCAGCGCACACAGCAACTCATAGCTGACAGTATCTGCCGCATGAGCTACCTGTTCTATTGGCAAACCTTCTCCCCACAGGGTCACGCAACTCCCCACGTCAGCAGCGGGTAACGCACTTAAATCGACACTCAGCATGTCCATTGAGATACGCCCCAAAATGCGCGTGCGATGATTGTCCACCAACACTGGCGTACCAGTTGACGCGTTGCGCGGATAGCCATCGGCATATCCGCAGGCGACCACACCAACGCGCATGGGAGCCTCGGCACGGAATAACCCGCCATAACCGACATTTTCGCCCGCACGCAATTCTTGCACCGCAATAATGCGGCTTTGCAGTGTCATCACTGGCTGCAAGCCAAGTTGTTGCGCGCTGATTTCTGCGAACGGCGATGCACCATACAGCATGATGCCAGGGCGTACCCAATCAGCATGGGTCGCTGGATAGCGCAACAGGGCGGCTGAATTGGCCAGCGAGCGCGCCATGCGATAGGGCCCGGCCAATGTATTGAACACGTCTAGTTGGGCAGACACACCTGTCGCTTCGTCAGCTCGAGCAAAATGCGTCATTAGCGTGATGTCGCGTACTGCAGGATGAGCTTTGAGTCTTTTCAGCGCATCGAAAACCATTTCTGGAGCAAAGCCCAAGCGGTTCATACCGCTACCGACCTTGAACCACACCTCCAAGCTGCCACGTCTCGGATAGGCCTCGAGCATGTCGATCTGTTGCTGGTTGTGAATCACACAGGCAAGGTCATACTCGGCAATCAGCGACAAATCGTCCGGAGTAAAACACCCTTCCAGCAGCAGAATAGTCTGGCTGAATCCCGCGTCGCGCAGGCATATCGCATCGCGAATATCCAGCAGTGCGAAACCTTCCGCTGCATTCAACGCTTCAGCAGCACGTAATAAACCATGGCCATAAGCATCGGCCTTGACCACTGCCATAATACGTGCACTGCTCGCACGACGTGCTACTTGCAGATTGCTTTCTAATGCGGAGAGATCAATTCGAGCTTGAATCGGACGGGGCATGGATGAAGATTGCAGGATAAAGTAGGGAATGCTTGATGATAGCAGGCATCTTATTTTCGTGATATAAACGCGCTCTTAAGAAATACGCCCCCCAATGAATCGCGGATTTTATATCATACTTGCGGCGCAGTTCTTTTCCGCACTCGCAGACAATGCCCTACTATTTGCCGCTATCGCATTACTTCACGAAGTACATGCGCCAGATTGGCATACCCCGATATTACAAGCAGCATTTGTGGCCTCATACATTGTGCTGGCACCTTTTGTAGGCGCCTTCGCCGATTCGATGCCCAAGGGTCGCGTGATGTTCATCAGCAATAGCATTAAACTGTTTGGCTGTACCGCCATGCTGGCGGGCGTAAATCCGCTCATCGCCTACGCAGTGGCAGGCTTTGGCGCAGCGGCTTATTCCCCGGCAAAATACGGTATCCTTTGCGAATACCTGCCTCCCGGCAAGCTAGTACTGGCAAATAGTTGGATAGAGGGATTGACAGTCGCCGCTATCGTGCTTGGCGCAGTATTAGGGGGCATACTCATCGGCCCCACCATTGCTGGCCAGATGCTGCAATGGTGGGACGTACCACTAATAGAAACCGGCATCGACTCGGCACCGAAACTTGCTATCGCCATCATAACTTTTATTTATCTCATTGCGGCATTGTTCAATCTTTACATCCCGCGCGTGCCGATCGAGCACAAAGCGATAAGCGGCAATCCAGGGTTCTTGGTTCGTGATTTCGCGCATTGTTTCAAACTGCTGTGGAAAGACCCGCTAGGACAAGTATCGCTGAGTGTGACCACGCTTTTCTGGGGGGCAGGCGCCACGTTACGTTTAATCGTGTTGGCATGGGCCGCCACAGTACTTCACTATGACATGGGCGAGGCCGCCAAACTTACCGCTTGGGTCGCTATCGGCATCGCCATCGGCGCTGTACTAGCAGCTAAATTCGTCAAACTGGAACACTCGGTGAAAGTGTTGCCAATAGGCATCGCCATGGGTCTAATGGTGCTGGCCATGATCCCTGTTACCAGCACACCACTTGCCATTGCACTGCTCATCATTATTGGCGCAATGGGTGGCTACCTTTTGGTACCCATGAATGCCCTGTTACAACATCGCGGCCACTTGCTTATGGGGGCCGGCCGATCAATAGCCGTGCAAAATTTTAATGAAAATATCAGTATTTTCGCCATGCTTGCATTATTTGCCTTAATGCAAAAATTGGAATTGAGCATTTATACTATCACTTTAGTGTTCGGACTTTTGCTCTCAGGCATCATGACTGCGTTGTATAAAAAACACAGTCATGATCAGGATTCGGGACTGATGTAGTCTTTATAATCTCAAACCAAACACTGCATCGTAGCAACTGCCAGACACAGATCGTCCCATGCTTTTGTTTTTTTCAATGGGGTTTGCAGCAGATCTGCAGGATGATAAGTGATGATGAGTGGAATGCCTTTCGCCAAACCATGAGCGGATGAACCACGATAGTCGTGCATCTTGCCACGAAGGTCAGGCAACGCGCCGTCATACCCCAATAATATGGCGGCGGCTTCGCCCAGTGCCACGATCAACTTGGGCTGGATGAGTTGAATCTGACGTTCCAGATAGGGCATGCATTGAGCAATCTCTTCGACTTCTGGCATGCGATTGCCGGGTGGATGGCATTTAACGATGTTGGCAACATACACATTGTTACCGCGTTTCAACTTGATTGCAGCCAGCATATTATCGAACAATTTGCCGGACTGCCCCACAAGCGGTTCACCTTGAACATCTTCGTCCGCGTCCGGCCATCCTCCCACGAACAACCAGTCTGCCCGCACATCACCCACACCAAAAACCGTTTGGGTACAACTCACACGAAGCTTGCAGGCCGTGCAATTTTTAACCATTGCTTTCAACTCAGGCCAGTTGTGTCTGTCCAGATTATGTATGTCCGCTGTTTCCATGACATTACTGACCACTTGCTCTGTTATAGGTTGCCCCCCCACGGCCCCTTGCTCAAGTACAGACTTGGTTTTTCCGCGCCTTTTCCACTGTGGATAGAGATTGAGCTCACGCAGTATTGCTTCCTCTCGATTCACAGTAAATATTCCATCACGATTGCATCTTCACGCCCATTTCCTGCTGCATAATAGCCATGGCGCAGACCAATTTTGCGAAAACCGACATCACGATATAGTCCCAGCGCCGCCACGTTGGAAGGACGCACTTCCAATAACATGCGCCGCATGTTGCAACCGCGCGCATAGTCCATTATCGCTCCCAATAGCCCACGACCCATACCCTTGCGTTGATATTCGGCGACAATACTAATATTGAGCAGGTGAATTTCGTCCACCACAAGCATGAATACAAAATAGCCTAATATCTCGCCCTCCACTTCATACACCTTGCACACATAATTACTTTTAAGCGCATCGGTAAAATTTCCACAAGACCACGGATATGTATGCACGTGTTGCTCAATGCGCTCTATCTCAGCCAAGTCTGCTGGAGTCATATCACGCAAGTCGGTATGGTGTAGCAATTGAGACAAACTCATCGCTCACTGGTTTTCAGCGCCACCTTGTCTCGTAAATATATTGGCATAGCTTGAGCTGCATCCATGCCTTGACCGGCGGCAAATAATTGCGCGGCAAACTCTGCAATAGCCGCGGCCTGTGGTACGGCCTGAGTATCACGGCCAACAATTTGGCCGGCATAGCAATTATCTAATACGGCACCATGCATGGCGAAACCACTGCCTGTGCCAAACCATCCAGAGCCTTGAACCTGTGGAGCGTGATGCGGCAAACACAAATTCGGCTCACAAATCGTCTCCCATGACCCCGCCCGCTTTTCATATACCGCATGATAAATCTCACCCATGCGCGCATCCAGTGCGGTAATCATTTTCTCGTGACCAGCGGCCTGCGCTAATGCCTGCAGCGTACACACTCCCACCACTGGTAAGTTTGCTCCCAGCGCCAATCCTTGCGTCACCCCACAGGCAATGCGCACGCCAGTGAATGAACCCGGCCCGGCGCCAAATGCAATACCATCTAACTCTTTGAGTCTAACACCCGCTTCATGCAATAAATTATCCAATATCCCTATCAACAATTCTGAATGGCGCTGCCCTACCATTTCGCAATGACTGACGACATTGCCGGCTTGCCATAGTGCGACCGAGCAGTATTCAGTGGAAGTTTCCAACGCCAATATACGCATCATTATTAAGAACAAACCCATTGAATAATATGCACTTTATCATTTCCGTTGAATGTGAGAGTGATAAAGCGATGAAATGACATTGTAATCATTATGCTAATTCAGACTAGCAATAGCGCAACAGCCTGCGCCGCGATGCCTTCCCCGCGCCCGCTAAAACCCAATCTTTCCGTGGTGGTCGCTTTCACATTCACAGCATTCACCGCTACGCCCAAATCAGCGGCAATATTCTCTACCA
>JBDSEJ010000051.1:0-6584 GCA_039920105.1 Candidatus Nitrotoga sp.
TCGGCACTGCGGACAGCAAGGCCTGAGTATAAGGATGTTTAGGGGCATGCAATACTTCCTCTGTCGTGCCGCGCTCGACGATACGTCCCAAATACATCACATATACCTCGTGCGCGAGGTATTCCACCACCGCCAGATTGTGCGAAATAAACAGATAACTTAATCCCAGCTGCTGCTGCAATGATTTAAGCAAATTTAAAATTTGCGCCTGCACTGAAACATCCAGCGCACTGGTGGGTTCATCGCAAATTAACAAACTTGGATTTACTGCCAGCACTCGGGCGATAGCGATACGCTGCCGCTGTCCGCCGGAAAATTCATGCGGATATCGCCACTTGGAAGATTTCTCAAGCCCAACCTGTTCCAGCAACTCATCTATGCGGCTTTGCCGTTCATCGCTATTTTTAGCGATAGACAGTGCATCCATGCCCTCTTGTAAAATCTCCGCTACACGCATCTTCGGGTTTAAAGATGCATACGGGTCCTGAAATACCATTTGCATCCCGGCACGTTGTTTGCGCAATTGCCTCGCGTTGATGCCAATGAGCTCATTGCCCGCAAAACGCACGCTGCCTGCGGTAGGTGTTATGAGTTGCAGCAGCGCCTTGCCTACCGTGGTTTTACCGCAACCGGATTCACCCACGAGCGCCAGTGTGCGCCCTGCAGGAATGTTCATTGAAACGCCATCTACCGCTTTAACGAAACCCACGGTGCGCTGCAATGTTCCTTTGTGTATGGGAAAGTGAACTTGCAAGTTTTCAACTTGCAAAAGTGGATCCCCCTGCCCCTCTTCCTTAGTCCCTTCCACCCTTGCGGAAGAAGGATCGGAGGAAAGAGGGCTTTTCAAGTTTAATTCCTCGCTCGCCTTTTTCGAAGTGTACAGATGGCACCTTACCCCCTGTCCGTTTGCCAGCGGTGTCCACTCCGGCACTTGATCGTGGCAAAGTGCCCACGCTTTGTCGCAGCGAGGAGCAAATCTGCAAGCTGCTAGTGGCGCATCCAATGTGGGTACATTGCCCGGAATGGCCTCTAATGGTTGCCCACTGCGTCCGGCATCCGGCAATGCGGCAAACAATTTTTGCGTATAGGGATGAGCGGGGCTCGCGAATAATTGCTCACGCGGTGCCAGCTCGATAATTTGTCCGGCATACATCACCCCTACCTGATGTGCCATTTGAGCTACAACGCCCAGATCATGTGTAATCAGCAATAACGCCATACCAGTTTTTTGCTGCGTATCGCGCAACAGTTTAAGCACTTGAGCTTGTATGGTCACATCTAGAGCGGTAGTTGGTTCGTCTGCGATCAACAACTTTGGTTGTCCGGCCAGTGCCATTGCAATCATTACACGTTGCTTCATGCCGCCGGAAAGCTGGAATGGATATTCCTTTGTACGACGGGAAGCATCGGAAATACCTACTTGCTCCAGCAGTTCAACACAACGCGGGCGAATTTCTTCGCCACGCAATTCCTGATGCAGTTTCAATGCTTCAGCAATCTGATCACCCACCGTCATCACTGGGTTCAAACTCAACCCGGGCTCCTGAAAGATCATTGCCATCTGGCCACCACGCACCTCGCGCATGGCAGATTCTGGTAACTTCAAAATATCTACTTGGTCAAGGTTAATATCACCGCCTGCGACACGCACTCCATCCGGTAACAACCGCATCAGCGATAATGCCGTCATAGATTTGCCACAACCGGATTCACCGAGCAGAGCAAATGTCTCACCCTGTTTAATACTGAACGAAATATCATCAACAATGCGTACACCACTGTTCAAGCGCGTCACCAAACCATCAACATTCAGTAAAAACTCTCCTTGCCTACTATCGGCAAGTACACTGGGAAGGGGGCGAAGCTGGTCAGGAAAATGCTCGGCTTTCATGCAGCCACCTCCGTCCGATTCAAGCGCGGATCAAACGCATCGCGTACCGCATCAGCAAACAGATTGGCGGCCAGCACCAGCACCAGCATGAACCCAAATGCAGCTGCCAGCGTCCACCACACCATTGGCTCGCGGCCCATCTCGAGGCGAGCGGAATTTATCAAAGTACCAAAGCTCATCGTACTAGGGTCAACCCCCACACCGACATAAGACAGTACCGCTTCGGCCAGTACCAGGCTGCTGAAATCCATTACCACCGCAATCAGGACGATGTGCATCACATTCGGCACGATGTGACGAGTCAGGATACGCGAAGATGAAACGCCAAATGCCTGCGCCGCCTGGATGTATTCCATCTCTCGCAACTTAAGTGTCTCTCCACGCAGCAGGCGACAAAGCCCGGTCCAACTGGTCACACCGAGAATCAGGCACAAAAACAACAAGCGTAAATCTGCACGTGCAGCAGAAGTTTCAAACCATTCGGGATGCATCTCAATATAAACCTGCATCATTAACACTGCAGCCGCAATCAACAATACGCTGGGAATAGAACTTAGTACGGTATAAAGATACTGGATCACATCATCCACCCAGCCACGCATGTATCCTGCCGCAATACCCAGCATCAACGCAAACGGCAACATCACCAGTGTAGTGACAGTGCCGATCACAAGCCCGGTGCGAATACTTTTCAGCGAAAGATACAGTACGTCCTGCCCCACTTTGTCGGTACCCAGTACGTGGTAAGCCGCAGCCAGATTGCTAGTCGCACCGAGTAAAATGGCCAATAACAAAGCCGTTACCAGCAATGCTCTGAAAGGCTTGTTTTTCATCGCATTAGCAACAGTGAGGGTTCCGTTGTGAACTTTACTGGTTTCCTGTCCGGTCGATGACCTGACTGTCCTGAATTTGATAAATAAATGGAATAGCACAATACCAACGGCAATCAATAACACACCAATTAGCAGCCCCACAGTGGCGCCAATTACAGTGCGATTTAGCACATCTCCCAGAAGTTCGCGCTGTGGATCAGCCAGATGGGCACCTCCGTAAAGCAAGCGCGGATAATCCCGCAGTATCTTGCCATCCGGAGTTTCCATATTTTCCTTGGCATACAGATATGCCGCCAGTGGCGCAGAATATGTTTTTTCGTTACGGTTCTTAATGCCATTGGCAAGTGCATCGAAGACACTCAATACCTCGGCTGAATAAACTGTCTGTCCCTTGCTCTGCTCCGGCAGCGCCGCGCGGTAGTGCAATGTATCCAGCAATCCCACCAGCACAAATAGCGACAGGAGCAGCAGCGACACCATGCCCACGCTGCTCTTAGCCACACGTTGCCATGGTAGAGCCAGATGAGGACGCTTACGTATCCATAATGCCGCAGCAATAACCGTTGAAAGCAGCAGGAAGATCATCGCGTCTGTCCAAAGGATAACGGGCATATTACTCACCCCGACATTGATTACTGAAAATCGCTCGTTTTGAGCATAATGAAATGAAATTGAAACAGACTACTTTACACATTAAGCTTGATCTGAGCTTATAGAGCGACTCAACGGGAAATATGCTTATAAAAGCGTTCATTGCAACCTTACTCGCGGATCAACGATGGTATACGAGATATCTGTCAAAACTAAACCAGCGATATACAGCATCGAACCAAGAAATACCATGGCACGCACCACACCGAAGTCCTGGGCATTAATTGCATCTATTGTGTAACTGCCCAGACCGGGGATACCGAAAAATGATTCGGTCAGCAAGCTGCCCATAAAAAGCAGCGGAATTACCACCACCACACCGGTTAAAATCGGGATCATTGCATTCTTCAGTACGTGACGGAATAAGACGCGCAATTCTGACAAGCCCTTGGCGCGAGCGGTTCGCACATAATCCTTACCGACCTCTTCCAAAAAAATAGTTCGATACCAACGGCTACTGGCACCGACACTACCCATTACTCCAATCAACACAGGCAGTAGCACAAACTTGATACTGTCGATACCACCCGCATACCCGGAGATTGGCACCCAATGCCACAATTTACTCGCCACAAATTGCCCGCCGATGATGTAAAACAGACCGGAGATAGACATCAGCACTACACATAGTGACACGCCCAACATATCCAGTGCAGTTGCTCTGAAGAGTGTCATCAGCAGCGCAAAAGTAATGTAAATGAGAAGGCCAATCAGAAAAGTCGGTAGCGCTATCGCCAGACTAGGCAACATACGAGTCTGAATTTCACGTGCAACATTACGTCCGTCGTTGGACATACCGAAATCAAATGCAAACATCCTGGCCGACTTCTGAAAAAAAATGGTGTCGCTGATTTTTCTCACACCTTCTGCCTGGGCATTAAATAGCAACGGCTTGTCGTAACCATGCTGATGCTTCCACTTTTCGATTGCTTCAGGCGTAACGCGCTTCATGCCCAATTGCATCCGCGCCATATCGTCTGCCGTATTTACCACAAAAAAAAGTGAAAAAGTGAGCAGATTCACACCAATCAAAATCGGGATAGCATAAAGAATACGTCGGATCAGATAGGCGATCATTTAAAGTTACACTTGCACACCATTAATGAATGAGAGACGACACATAAACATAATTTATGCTCGCCTGAAAATATGAGTTATTGATTTAAAATGAAACAGCGACCTCTTAAAAACCCTATCTTCAATCTTTTACTACACAGCTGTTGATATTCATTAGAAATTTTTCCATTGAACCAAGCTTGGAAGCACTAGCTCAATTCGGACGCACAAAAGCACATGTTGGTACAGATTTTGGCGCTTTCAGCCCCAACTAAAACATGCCATTCTGGAGAAATCACTCTAATTTACGGAGTTTCATTTTGAATAAAAAATCGAAAATAAAACTTTTACTGGCTATTTTAAACACCTGTTAACGCACAAATGGCCAGAAAAAAGTTTTGTCGATCATTATCTGAAAACTGAAAGAGCATGCCTGCATTAAGTGAATGCAACTATCAGACAAGCACAGTTAACACCAATAAAACCTAAAGTTATATAGTAAAGCATAAAGTTATTTAGTAAAGCACTGTAAACATTGAGCCCTTAGTTTTCAACTCAGCCTCTGTATTTCATTATTTATTTTAATTAGTCTTAGCTGGAACATCATGCTCCAACAACAATTTTTGTCTTGCCACATCACGAGGGTAACACTCCATCTCCGAACCTACTTTCCGCTCAAGCCCCTTAACCATTGCACAGACCATTATAGGGCCTTTAGGTGTAGCTTTAGGGCTACGGCACCACCCGTCAGCTGGTGTAGTCTTAAAGTCTATCCATACCCCTTCAGCTGCCTTACACTCTTCCGGATTAGCAGGATAAGCGTAACTAATAATTGGCAAACTAGCTAAAATTGCTGTCAACACAACCTTAGATGCTGTTTTTCTCAAATTGCTCAAAATTTTTCCTTTCGTTAAATTGCGGCAAAAAGTGTTGCCACACACCTGTATGTTACTCCAAAAAGTACTTAAATTTTAATCAGCCATTTTTATAAAAATGGTCCTTTAATGTCAGAATTGACTTAATTATCTTCTGCCAGCAGGAGCTATCACGCTGGAGGTATAAAGAGGGATGCAGATAAGTCATATAACACCTACGGCAACTATAGTCCCAATTTATTGATTGGTTGTAACGCCAACTCGCTAAATATTTCCTGGAAGACGCAATCCGCTCATTTTCACTTTTTACTAACATCCGGGAAGAAACGCTGCATAACACTTACCTCCCCATCACTCTGATAAGACTCAGTCTCCTATACTCTGTTCCTTTTTAAAGTGTATTTTTTGAAAAGAATATGAAATATCAATACGATCGATACGAATTTTATGTCCCGGTTTTATTGTATGAACAATAAAACAAAGTCATCGTGCCTCTTCTCGCTGTCGCAGCACTCGCCATAGCCACAAGCCTATTAAGGCGAGCGCGAAACCACTCAACCACAATGGCCAAAGTTTTGGCTGGTTCCAGCTGCTACGCAGTTCATCACGCTGTGCTGCATCTATGCGCAAATATTTGATATTGTTATTTGCCATTTTATTAGGCTTGCTGTTGTGCAGCCAGGCATGGCGCAACACATAATCCTTTGGGTGCTGCCCCCATATCCATGGTGAATCGCGGCGCAATATTTCCAGCATTTCATCAATTATTTTCTGACGCTCCAAGCCGTTTTCCATATTCTTCATCTGCTCAAACAGGCGGTCATATTCCGGGCTACTGTAATTCGACGCGTTCTCGCCACCCTTCACAACCTTGCCCTGCGCACCGTGCAGCAAAAATAAAAAATTCTCCGGGTCGGGATAATCAGCATTCCAGCCAAAATAAAATAGCTGGGTATCGCCTTTGCGTAGCTTGTCCTGGAAGCGGTTATAGTCAGTGCTGCGTGCCACCAGTTGTAAATTAAGTTTGTCGAGTTGCTTGCGCAGCCAGTCCAGACGCGACTTGCTTCCAACGCCGGTGGCGGTAGTATCAAGGTAGATAATCAGCGGTTGTTTTGTTTTTTCATCCAAACCATCGGGGTAGCCAGCTTCGGCCAGCAGTTTTTTCGCTTCATTAATTGATTTACGTCGAGGTGCACCGTTGACCCAGTCATACACGTAATGGTTGATACCGGCCTCGCCTTCGCGGTAGCCGAAAATTCCAGGCGGAATAGGTGATTG
>JBDSEJ010000052.1:0-7853 GCA_039920105.1 Candidatus Nitrotoga sp.
ACTGTTTGTGCTGCTCTTCAGTTAACTCAACTTTTTCTGCAATTCGCATGATGCTTTCCTCCTCACATACCCTGTGACTCGGAAATCGCAATTAAGTTGCATTATATGTGACGCACTACACTAGTTAAATTTAAATTTGAAGAATCAACAATTTTCATCTGAAGTTTATACAGTTAAATTTTCCAGTATAACTTTAAAAATACTGACACTCTATGCGACAAGATCAGCTGAGAAGAAAGCTCGTTCTACCTAAAGGTTGCATTGTTCGTTCACTAGCATTGGGTTGGCGCTCAGCGGATGTCTTGACGCTTCGGGCTACGTTTTATTGTGCTCATTGCCTTGAGATAGGCGATAATTTCCTTTGTGACTTTCGCTCTATTAGGAGTCTCCAGCGCAAGTCCGGGCATCAGCGTGTTGTGCCGGATACTCGATGGATTCTCTATCCATCGTGTGAGATACTCAGGCTTAATGTATTCGACCACACTCGTTGGATAATTGAGTTCTGGTGCCTTGCCGCCGCCTTCACCATTGATTCTGTGGCATGCTAAGCAATATTTGCGAAAGTGCAAGAAACCATGCCGCACTTCTTCGGATGCTTCGGCTGGCGGGAAAAGATTTGGAAAGCGATTCGCAAATGTCGTGAGCTCGATACTTTTCACTTGGTAAGGCATGTCAGACGCGCCATCCTCAAGCAATACTTTTGAGTTAATGTTGTCCCAGATTAAGTAGAGTGGCCCAAGGTGCACTTCCTCGTTATTTTGTAGGATGTTGGTCATCGCAAATGAAGTGTCGTCGTCGTGAGCAAAGGCGAAATAAGCATCATGGGAGAAAAATTTGGCTATCGGAATGCTTGCCTGATATCCGTCCATGGAAATGAATACGATTTCTTCACTTGTCTTCCACTCTTTGCCAAATGTTTTGTCAAAAAGTGTTCGTGCAGAATAAGCTTTGTAAGTTTGCTCTTTTTTTTCGTGAATTTCGAAAATTTTGATCGTTACTACTGGAACATCAGTTGCAATTTCGCTGAGAGTCAGAATTTTGACGATTTTATTTTTGTCCTTGAATTCAATGCCGATATCGCTTTGTGTAAACGCTGGAAACGCTGGTGCGGGTAAACAAAAAATGCTGCAAATCGCGACGAGAGTTTGAAAAAATTTCCGGAAATTTCCCGGCTTTTGATTGTTCATGTTATGCCTCCATAGCCCGACGTATATTTTTTGAAGCGGGGCAATACAATATTGGATACGATTTTTTGAAAAATAACAATGTGAAAAAGTTTGCGCCAGAGCATGTAAAAATATCATGCTTCGGCTTTTTTACATGTTATGAGCGTTAGCGAACTGAAAACTGTACAAAGAAGTGTTATTTAGTAAAGCTTATTTTTACAAAAGGAGATGAGGTTATGAGAACCAGAATTACGACAGTATGCTTTGTAATCGGATTATTGCTTATACCCATTAGGGGCTTTGCCGTCGATTCAAAAATGGACCTTCCCGACCCTACGACAATAGTAAAGGATTCGGATATAACAAATAAAATAAAAGTCCGATTGAACTCGGATAAACATCTGGGTAAGTTCAAGAGCATTAAAGTTGAGACAGATAACAATGGCGTTGTATGGTTGAGCGGAACTGCTCACCTTTTATCAGAAGAGGAAAAAGCTGTTGAAATTGCTCGGAGTACTGAAGGTGTGGTTATAGTCAGAAGCAACATCGAGATCAAGAACGGGCATGCAATAAGCGATTGATGTAATGTGTATACAATCACAAAATGCAAAAAAAAGAAAATTAAGAATTTTCCTGTGAAACTATTTTGCCCATGGCAATGAGTAGATAACATGTGGGTAATATTTTGTCCATCAGTATAGGATGTTACCCGTTAAAAAACGTACCCCAAACTAGGGGCTGACTATTTGAGAATAACGGTCAGCAACCAGCGGCCCGGGAAAGCGCACTCAGTAAGGCTAAGAAAAACTTGGTTCACTGGCGCGATCAACTGTGCTCTGCAAATATGTCGGCCATGGCACCGCGCAAGTTGCGCACAACCAGCTCGGTGGAGACACTACTGCTGATTTGACTGAATAGGTTTGATGTATCATTTCTATTACCCCCTAGGGTGATGCTGTGCGTGTAGTTGCTTCAATCGTTCTCGCGCAACATGCGTGTAAATCTGTGTGGTTGAGATATCGGCATGGCCGAGCAGTAATTGGACTACGCGCAGGTCAGCTCCGTGGTTAAGCAAATGGGTAGCGAAGGCGTGGCGTAAGGTGTGTGGAGAAAGTGGTTTGTTTAGGCCACCATGCTTTGCGTGACGTTTGATGAGATACCAGAACATCTGCCGCGTCATTGCTGTGCCACGTTGAGTAACGAACATTGCTGCATTTAATTTAATGCCCAGCAAAGTCGGACGTACATTAATCAGATAGCGGTGCAGCCAGTCCAGCGCTTCTTCTCCTAGCGGCACCAGACGTTCTTTATTACCCTTACCCATTACGCGCACTACGCCCATGTCAAGGCTGACTTGGGCTACACTCAAGCTGATCAGCTCGGACACGCGCAGACCACTGGCATATAGCACTTCCAGCATAGTGCGATCACGCATGCCCAGAGGTGTATTTATATCAGGGGCTTGCAGCAGCAAATCCACATCTTGTTCGGTTAGCGTTTTTGGCAGGTTGCGTGGCAGCTTGGGGGTAGCGATTTGCAGGGTGGGATCAGTCTCTACTTTGTTCTGCCGTAACAGATAACGGAACAGGCGTTTGAGGCTTGATATGGCACGACTCGTACTGGTGGCTTTGGCTTTTTGTTCGATGACCATATAGGCGAGAAAGCCCTGAATGTCTGCGTGTGTGGTTTTTAGCAAGTTAGATTTATGCTGCTTTTCCATCCAGAAAGTAAATTTACACAGATCACGTCTGTAGCTTTCCAGTGTGTTAAGCGACAAGCCATCCTCCAGCCAAAGACAGTCGCAGAATTCATCCATGATGTCAGTGCTCTTCATAAAATTTTCTCATTATGCAGTAGCGATAAATAAATTTTTCTTTCACAGCGCACGGAATGCCAGCTGTAGTTGCTTCCGTTTGTACATTAATGATAGCTGTCTTACAGACTGCCAGCTTTTTGTTTTGTATGAACATAAAAACTTTATTTTGATAGATTAATGCGTATAAATAATAGTTTGTTGATCATCATAATCATTTTGTTATGAGAGATTTCAGGTAGGCTTCTTGGTCCGGTTGTCTTTCATGTGCCAGCAACCAGCATTTGATATTCAGCGCACTTCCCCCGTGCTGGTGCATGAAGCCGCCGATACCCGACTTGCTCACCACGCGATGGCAGGGGATGACAATGGGAATGGGATTTGCACCACAAGCCTGACCAACTGCACGTGGGCTGGAAGCTAGCAACGTGGCAAGTTCGCCATATTTGCGCGTTTGCCCGGATGGAATAGCAGATATTGCCTGCCATACTTTTGATTGATGGGCAGTTCCGTTTAGTTTAAGTGAGAGATTAAAACGAAAATTTGGATCAATGAAATAGACCTGCAATTGTTCGCACACCTTCCGTGCGAATGCTTGGGTCGGCAGTTGTAAAGCAGTATCCGGCTTCAGAAAATCGATGCTGGTCAGCTTATCTGCCTCACAGCAGATGCCAAGCACACCAAATGGCGTAGATAGCTTTGCCTGATAATTCATCTGCTTCCAGTGCACAAAAATTGGCCCATTTCATAAGGTGAACACTTGGCTTCGCTTCATACTCAAAAAAGTTTGAACTGTAAGTCGGGTCGGTTGTATTGAAACTGCCGTGCCAATTAAAAGACGGAGCTATCAAGATAGGAGCGTATTAGAAACTGGTCCATACAAGTTGGGGTATGTAAATATCAGGGAGTTTATATTGCCAAGCAATGGAAGCAAGCGATATTTGGTGCATTGCGCAGCATTTTGGAGAGATACTTTGGGAATTGGCATTACACAGCAAGTGCAAGGTAAATGTATAGTACTTGATGGTTGTCCATATTCATGTTCGTTTAGTCAGCAACAGGGAGTCGAATGTCGCAACCCAATGAACAACTATAGCCATAGCCGTTTTTAGATGGCTTATGGGTTACCATAGTCCTTGAGGTGCTCCCAGAAATAAACCTCCGGTTTCCCGGAGGCAATTAATTTGACTGTTTTGATTTAAAAATGACTAACGGTAGACTTAAACCGCTTTGCGGTTAGGAAGTTTTTCTTTGATACGTGCGGATTTCCCTGAACGGTCACGCAGGTAGTATAGTTTGGCACGACGCACATCACCACGGCGCTTCACTTCTATACTGGCGATGGCTGTGGAATAGGTTTGAAAGGTACGTTCCACACCTTCACTAGCAGAAATTTTCCGCACGATAAAAGATGAATTCAGGCCACGATTGCGTTTTGCAATCACTACGCCTTCATAAGCTTGAACACGTTTACGTTCACCTTCGACTACCTTCACATTGACGATAACAGTGTCGCCAGGGGCAAAACTCGGTATAACTTTTCCCAGGCGGGCAATTTCTTCTTGTTCAAGTATTGCAATCAGATTCATTTTATTTCCTCTTGTTGTATGGATGCTTGTTCCTGCTGGTACTCTGCCAGTAGTCGAGCTTCCTGTTGTGTGAACTGGCGTTGTGCCAGTAAATCTGGGCGGCGTTGCCAGGTTCGTCCCAGCGCCTGCTTCAACCGCCACTTCTTTATTTCGGCGTGGTGTCCGGAAAGTAAAACCTCCGGTATCCCTTCACCTTCATAAATTTCTGGCCGTGTGTAATGCGGACAATCCAGCAAACCCTCTACAAACGAGTCCTGCTGTGCTGACCCGGCAGCCCCCAACACACCGGGCAAGTGCCGAACCAGACTGTCTATCAGTACCATTGCTGCCAGCTCGCCACCGGATAAGACATAGTCACCGATGGAAAGCTCTACATTCACATGCTGTCGTATCAAGCGTTCATCCACACCCTCGTAACGGCTTGCCAGCAGAATCAATCCATCATTCTGCTCCAAAAGCTCCTTTACTACTGAGTGTGTTAGCTGGCGTCCTTGTGGTGACAGGTGAATTACACAGCTTTGGGTAACGCCAGTTCGCGCTTGACTTTTCTTAGCTGTTGTAATTGCCTGTGCTAATGGCTCTGCCAACATTAACATTCCCGGACCTCCGCCATAAGGACGGTCATCCACGGAACGATGCTTGTCGCTGGTGAACTCACGCGGATTCCATGTGCGGAGCACGAACTTGCCTTGCTCAGCTGCACGCCGCGTTACCCCATAATGAGTAATCGCGTCAAACATTTCCGGGAATAACGTAATTACATCAAAGTGCATCGCCGCTGCT
The DNA here is from genome assembly GCA_039920105.1 of Candidatus Nitrotoga sp. Taxonomy (GTDB): domain Bacteria; phylum Pseudomonadota; class Gammaproteobacteria; order Burkholderiales; family Gallionellaceae; genus Nitrotoga. Next base: position 5,352 of record JBDSEJ010000052.1, read on the forward strand.
TAATGCTTTGAAGCTCAATCGGCTGCCCAATCAACATGTATTACTTTTTTCGCCAAGTCCACTTGCTTAATTGCGCTGGCGATGAACGGGATTAATAATTCCTCCCGGCCATTTTTTGACAATCCTTCATTCACACACAGCACCTGATTAGCACCGGTATCCATCAAGTTGTCCACTACTCCCAAGCATTCGCCAGCGAGATTAATTACCGTTAGCCCGATTAAATCCGACCAATAATATTCACCCTCAGGTTGTTGAGGCAGGCTGCTACGCGGCACTGCCACCAGTAAGCCTGTATATTTTTCAGCGGCGGTTCTGTCGTTGCAGTCGGGAAATTTGGCGACCAAGCCTTTGCTATGTATAGCAAAGGCTTCCACAGTTATCTCGCGCCAAGGGTGCTGCTCCCCTAGCCACCAATTGGGATAGCTGGCAAGGCTAGCTACTGACTCGGTATAAGTTTTAATCTTTACCCAGCCGAGAATCCCCTGTGCTCCTGCCACGCGCCCCATAACTATCATGGAGTCTGATTGGTTATGCTTTTGCTGCGACACCAGCGCGCTTGACCAGCTTGGCGACGGCATCGCTCAATTGCGCACCTTTTTCTTGCCAGAAAGCCACGCGATCCAGTTGGATACGCATGCCCTCAGGACCTTCCGGTGCAACCGGGTTATAAAAACCAACACGCTCGATGAACCGACCATCACGGCGATTGCGCGAATCAGCTACAACCACATTATAAAACGGGCGATTCTTGGAGCCACCACGTGCAAATCGAATAATAACCATAGTTTCTACTTTATATCGTTAGCAAATGCCAAAGGGCGCAGATTTTACGACACTTTGCAGAGGTATTGCAAGTGACATTAGCGATGTAGTAAAACTTCCAGCACGAATTTGGTGCCCAGATAGGCGAGTAACAAAAATATGAAGCCGCTCATTGTCCACCGTACCGCAGTTCGCCCGCGCCAGCCTTTATAGTGATGGCCCAGTAACAATATTGCGAACACGCACCAGGAAATGAAACCGAACAGCATTTTGTGATTAAATTGCCACGGCTTACCAAATAATTGATCGGAAAAGACAACCCCCGACACCAATGTTAAAGTGAGCAGAACAAATCCTGCGCCGATTATGCGGAATAACAAGTTTTCCATGGTGAGCAATGGCGGCAAGCCTTGCAGCACGCGCGGTAGCGTAGCATGGTGCAGGCGTTTTTCCACCAGTGACATCAGGCCCGCATGCAGCACTGCAATGGTGAGCAGGCTGTAGGCAAGCATTGCTGCAAGAATATGCGCCTCAAGGATAAATGATAAATTGTTCGTTAGTGGATGGGCCGCTGGAAACAGTGCCGGGAGTAACACACCTACTGCTGCCAGAGGCAACACTAAAGTTTGCAGGCTGGCCATCGGGTAAAAAAAACGTGCCACCCAATACACCAGCATGGTCAGCCACAAGATTAGCGATAGCGCATTAAATAAACCTAGATTCAGATTTCCACCACCAAATAAATTGCTGTACAGCAGGTATGCATGGAGTGCTAACGGTACCAATACAGCATGGCCAATCACTCCGCGGTTTAATACTTCTATGCTTCCAGCAGATTGTGCACGCCAAAAATAAGCCGCTAACACGCTGTACGCTAGGACTGTAGTTATATAGAGCGGAAGATTCGACATTTTTAGTCAGGATGTTTTAGACTTCGCGGATTCTACACTATAGCCAATGTTGCGGAAAATGGGAGCGGTATCATGCTAGACAACCTTACTCAACGCCTTTCAGGCGTTATAAAAAACCTGCGGGGACAAGCGCGCTTGTCTGAAAGTAACATCCAGGATGCCTTGCGTGAAGTGCGCCTGGCCCTGCTGGAAGATGATGTGGCGCTGCCCGTGGTTAAAGAATTCAATACTCAGGTAAAACAGGCTGCGCTGGGACAAGAAGTGTTAGGCAGCCTGACGCCGGGACAGGCATTAATTGGCATCGTGCATCGCGAGCTGGCCAAGCTGATGGGTGAGCATAGTGATACGTTGAATCTCACTGCCGTGCCGCCAGCCGTGATTTTAATGGCTGGTTTGCAGGGTGCAGGCAAGACTACCACGAGTGGAAAACTTGCCAAATTGCTGCGCGAGCAGATGAAGAAAAAGGTGCTGCTGGTTAGTTGCGACGTCTACCGTCCTGCAGCTATTGAGCAATTGCGCACTTTGGCACAGCAACTGGGAACTGATTTTTTCGCCTCTGACGTTAGCCAGAAACCGCACGATATAGCACTGGGGGCGCTTGATTACGCGCGCAGGCATCACCATGATGTGCTTATTGTGGATACTGCCGGCCGCCTTGCGATCAATGCAGCGATGATGGAAGAAATTCAGCAATTGCACGCTGTTCTTAATCCGATTGAAACCCTGTTCGTTGTGGATGCCATGACCGGTCAGGACGCTGTGAATACCGCAAAGGCATTTGGCGAGGCGTTGCCGCTAAGCGGTATTATTCTCACCAAACTTGATG
>JBDSEJ010000053.1:0-2026 GCA_039920105.1 Candidatus Nitrotoga sp.
CCATCAACCAGCACAGGCACTCCGCGCGCGTGCGCAAATGCAATCATTTCCTTTATCGGATTGATCGTGCCAAGCGCGTTCGAGACGTGCATCACGCCGACAAATTTGGTGCGCTCGTTAAAAAGCTTCTCGTATTCGTCTATAAGCAGCTCACCAGCATCGTTAATGGGTACCACACGAATCTTTGCGCCTTTTTCTTCAGCCAACATCTGCCATGGCACTATGTTCGAATGATGCTCAAGCGTGGTCAGGATGATTTCATCGCCGGCTCCGATGAACTTGCGACCATAGCCATGCATCACCAGATTAATCGCATCGGTAGTACCACTAGTGAAGATAACTTCGCGCTCTTCTTTTGCATTAATGAAGTGCTGTATCTTGCGACGCGCCTCTTCAAATTCAGAGGTTGCAACCTCTGACAAGTGATGTACCGCACGATTGATATTGGCGTGTTGCGTCTTCTGGTAGCGCACCAGGCAGTCGATTACCTGCTGAGGCATCTGGCTTGAGGCAGCGTTATCAAGGTATACCAGCGGTTTGTCGTTGACTTTCAGCTTTAGGATTGGAAAATCAGCGCGGATACGTTCAACATCGAACGCGGATGTTGATTGAAATTTTAATGTAGACTGAATTGCGCTCATGACTGAATTGTCGTCTGTTCGAGTACAGTTTGTTCAAGCTGACACTTCAGTGATGAAACAGGGATGCGTTCGATGATTTCTGCCCCGAATGCATAAGTAAGCATGTTACGCGCTGCCTCATCGGACAAACCACGACTCTGCAAATAAAACACCTCCTCATTGTCAAGCTGACCAATGGTCGCGCCATGCGTGCACTTCACGTCGTCAGCGAAAATTTCAAGTTGCGGCTTGGTATCAACATGGGCCTTACTAGTCAATAGCAGGTTGCGGCTGGATTGCCTGGAGTCAGTACGTTGCGCACCTTCGCGCACCATAATTTTGCCATTAAATACCGCATGTGCACTGCCGCCTACGATACATTTGTGCATCTGACGGCTTATGGCATTTGGCTTCGTGTGGTCGATGCAGGTATGCGTATCGGCCAACTGACGCCCTGAGATTAGTGCCAATCCGTCAACCGCACATTCGGCCTCCTCAGCCAGCTGTACATTCAGGTTGTAACGCGATATGCGTGCGCCGAACGCGACGCTCACCGACTGATAGTTGCTGGCACGCGCGAGTGATACCGCGCAGTTTGCAATATGAAACGCCTTCGCACCTTCACGCTGCACCCGAATATGGTTGACTCGCGCATTATCAACCAATGCGATTTCAGTCACTGCATTGGTGAAATAAGCTTCTTCCTGCAATGATACGTAATCCTCAATCACTGTCACTGCACTACCGGATTCGGCCAGCAACAGGCATCGAGGGTAACTTACGACATCTTTTTGCGTCGCAATAAATAGCAGATGTACCGGCACCGCGACTGAAATGTCACGCGGCACGACGATCAATGCTGCGTCATGCAGAAATGCGTTGTTAAGAGCCGCGAATACGTTGTCGCGGAATTCAGTGAGACGACCTAGATAGGGCTCGATTGCTGCTCCATGCGCGGCAAAACCATCTTCCAGATTGATAACCGCAACGCCTTTGTCAGAGCTAGCACTAGACAGCTGAGGCGCATAGACACCATCTACAAACACCAGTCGGGTGGTCGCTTCTTCAATATAAAAACGCTCTATGTCTGCGGCTTGGAGACTGATGGCTGTGCGCACCGGATGGAACGACATCTTGGTGAGCAGTGAAATATCGGTAAAGCGCCATTCCTCATCGCGAAGAGTGGGAACTGTCAAAGCACCGACTCGATCGACCGCCTCCGCACGTAGCGTGTTGAGCCACGCCAATGGACTTGCTGGCAAGTGTGGCTGCCCTGACAACAGACTTTCGAGGTAATCCGAATTTATTGTGCCGGGTGCACTCATGCTGCCGCCCCCGCTGCAGCCTTGTGCTCGACCCCTACCCAGTCGTAGCCGCGTGTTTCAAGTTCGAATGCAAGTTCCTTG
>JBDSEJ010000054.1:0-5007 GCA_039920105.1 Candidatus Nitrotoga sp.
GCGCCAACAAAAAGGCGCCGCCCAGCACGATGCCCGCATCACGTGTGTACTGCGGTTGCCACTGCTCGCGCGGTATAAAAGCGGGCTCCACTACCCGCACCGATGGCCTGCGCGCGGCCTCACCCGCTTCCTGGCGCGCCTTGCGCTGGGTCGCGTCGCGCAGCAGCGCCTCCAGCGGCGCAAGTTCGTCGCGCATGATGCGAAAATCATTGAAGTGCGCGGCAAACTGCTGCAGTGCACCACGGTTGCCTGCTGCCTGTTGTGTCATGCGGGCAATGGTATCTCGCGCCGCGTTGACCTCCTCACGTGCGTCGGCCAACGCCGAACTTTGATCTGAATGCGCCACCTGTACACTACTTTGCCGCTGGTCGACAGCCTGACGCTCCAGTTCGGCCAGGCGATTTCTGACCGCGCGTGCGCGTGGGTCCATCGCCAAGTATGCTGGCTTATAGGCACGGCTCAGCTCGCTGAGCTCTTCGCGGGCCTGGGATGCGCGCTGCTCCAGATTTTCCAGCGTGACATTGGGTCGCACCGGCGCTGCAATGGGCCTGCCAACGGCTGCAGATTCGGTCATCGCACGCAGTTTGCCTTCGGCAATCGCCAATTTTTCCTGAGCTTTGTTGAGTGCTTCGGTTTGACCCTTGATCCGGCCCAAGGCTTCGTTTTCTTCGCGTTCGAAGGAGACGATGTTATGGCGCAGGCGAAAGTCTTCCATCTGACGGCGCTGGGTTTTAACCTTTTGGGTAAGTTGGACGACTTCGTCACTGATCTGGGTCAATGAGCTGCCAGAGGTTTTTGCATAGACATCGTTCAGCTGGCCGGTGTAGGCAACGATCAATTCATTGACCAGCATGGCGGCAAGTGCAGCATCGGGGCCACGTGATGACACCTCGACAACGTCCGTGCCTTCGGCCACCCTGGCTTGCAGCCCCACTTGCAAGGCGGCAACCGTGTCCGCTCCTAACCGGGAAGCTGTGTCACGTTGTGTGGCGGGCATTTTTTCCAGCACCGCCTTGACCAGCGGGCGACTGGTCAGCACCTGCAGCTCGTTCAAGAGAGAGCGCGGAACATTGGCGCCTTGTGTGCCGCCGGTGGACACGGCCGCTTCGACCTGAACCGCACCGGGGTTGATCTGAACTCGCGCACTGGCCAAGTAGATTTCGGGACGAGCATAGCTGTAAAACAGGCCAATGGTAACCAGCGCCAAAAATGTACCTGCAAAAACTATAAGTTTGCGTCTGTTGGCACGCTGCGTGGGAGAAGAAAACATGGCTGAGACCTTTCTGGCAGCGGCTGTACAAGGACTCAAATCAAGTCGACTTTGAAGTGAAGGATGCCCAATTCATGGCGGGATGAGCTGGCGTATAGAAAAATAAACTCACTTTTTCATACGCACTGAATGTATCGGAAAGCAGTATGGTCGTCAACCACAAGCAAATCACCCGAAATTCACAAAATATGTGCCTAAACGGAAGCAAAATGTGTTGGCTTTGGGATTTTTTACTGCTAATGCAAAAGATGCACAAGGTAGAAGGCCAGCTCAATCATTAAGAGCGCTCAGAAAAACGGGCTGAAATCAGGTGGAGTCGGAAAGGTCTTGGAGAATTGCACAGGTGAACTGGGCGGGCTAGGGAGAGCACGCCCAGACGGTTTAGAGTTTTATCTTGATAGGTAGGGCTGAATGAAATGTAGCCCTACCTATCACCGCTCACCATAAACATCTACTCTGTCATCTGCATTTCACCCCACATCCGGCTGCCAGATGCCGTGTTCACGCTTGGCTTGGCGGATGGAACAAACGTGCTTGCATTTTTGCCAGCCACCGCGAGAATCCGGCCCTGATAAACGACCAGCGCAGCGCAATATTGACTACCGTCAAGCTCAGTCCCGAGTTACACCACGATCTCCATCACTACCACGTTTTTGCATTGCAGGCGATGACTTGCTTTCATCGTTCATGCAACACTTCTCGCGACTGCTTGTGGGCAACTTCTTTTACCATACCGCATGGGCATCGAAAATCAATAAATTTATTTATAAATCGTGTCGAATCTTTAGTAACAACCGCATCGGTTCGGTTTTTATGCAATTTTTTAAAATACAAAAACGAATCTGTTCAATGCGCCGCTTCCCAATTTTCGCCTTCACCAAGTCCAACTTCAAGCGGCACCTTCAGCTCGGCCACATGGCACATTAGCCCAGGCAGATTTTCTTTGACCAGCGCCAATTCGCTTTCCGGCACTTCGAGCACCAGTTCATCATGAACTTGCATGATAAGTCGAGTATGCAACCGTTCGCTCTGTATCCAATTTTGGACTGAGGACATTGCCAGCTTGATTAAATCTGCTGCTGTGCCCTGCATGGGCGCATTAATGGCGGCGCGTTCGGCGGCTTGGCGGCGCATGCCGTTGCCACCATTAATTTCCGGCAACCACAATCTACGCCCGAACACGGTTTCCACGTAGCCCTGCTGCTTAGCCTGCTGCCGTGTGCGTTGCATGTAGTCGGCCACACCAGGATAGCGCATGAAATAGAGATCTATATATTGCTGCGCGGCGCTACGCTCGATATTAAGTTGTGAAGCCAGGCCGAAAGCAGACATGCCGTAGATAAGGCCAAAATTGATGACTTTGGCATAACGGCGTTGCTCATTGCTCACGGCATCTAACTGAACGGAAAAAACTTCCGCCGCAGTGGCGCGATGGATGTCCTCGGCATTCGCGAATGCCCTGAGCAAGCTCTGATCACCGGACAGGTGTGCCATGATGCGCAATTCGATTTGCGAATAGTCAGCAGAGACGAGGCGGCTTCCAAGCGGTGCAATGAACGCTTCACGAATGCGGCGCCCCTCCATTGAACGCACAGGGATATTCTGCAAGTTGGGATCGCTGGAAGCCAATCGTCCTGTCACTGCCACAGCCTGCGAGTAGCTGGTATGCACGCGCCCGGTTTCGCGATTTACCATTTGCGGCAGCTTGTCGGTGTAAGTGGATTTAAGTTTCGCCATGCCACGATGTTCGAGCAGCAGTTTGGGAAGCGGGTAATCCAGAGCCAGTTCCTGCAACACCTCTTCGTCCGTAGAGGGCGTGCCGCTGGGCGTTTTTTTCTTAACGGGCAAGCCGAGCTTTTCGAACAGGATTTCCTGGATTTGCTTGGGCGAGTTAAGGTTAAATGGCTGCCCTGCCGCCGCGCATGCCTGCGCTTCAATGTTAATAAGTTTCACGCCCAGTTCGTTGCTCTGTCCTGCCAGCTTGGCGCTATCTATCAATACACCATTGCGCTCCATGATGTATAACACTTGTCGTGCGGGTAGTTCTATATTGCGGTACACCTCATCCAGCCTGCCTTGCATCTTGATCTGTGGAGTCAGTGCTTGATTTAGTTGCAGAATGATGTTGGCGTTTTCTGCTGCGTATTGTGTAGCGACTGCCAAGTCCACTTGATCGAAGCAAATTTGTTTGGCACCCTTGCCTACGACTTCGGCATAGCTGATAGTTTTTACGTCGAGATGCCGCAGTGCAAGGTTGTCCAAGTCGTGCCGCTTGTAGCTTTCCAGCACATAAGATTGCAGCAGTGTGTCCTCGGAGATGCCCGCAAGCTTAATTGCATGATTGGCAAAGATGTGTTGATCAAATTTGAGATCTTGTCCCAATTTTTTATGTTGTGCGCTTTCCAACCACGGTTTGAGTTTTAATAACGCAAGCTCACGGTTTAGTTGATCCGGTGCCCCGGGGTAATTATGCGCCAATGGCAGGTAGGCTGCGTGATGAGGTTGGATGGCAAATGAGATGCCCACCACCTGTGCGTTCATCATATCCAGTGCGGTGGTTTCGGTGTTTATGCTCACCAACTCGGCCTGCAGGATTTTTTCCAGCCAAGTATCGAGCTGCGTTTCCGTCAGGATAGTTTCATAATGCACCTCGGCATTCACAGGTGCATCTTCTGCAAACATGCTGGCTTGCCGCTTCTCATCCTCTTCCCCAATTTTTTTTGCTGGGGACGAAGGCGCGGTAATTGATAGTTCGCGTAGCCAACTTTTGAAGCCACAACGTTCAAACACACTGCGAAGTTGCGCGTTGTCCTGTGGTGGTGCCACCAGCTCATCAAAGTGCACGGGCAATTCAACATCGCACTTTACCGTAATTAGCATGCGGCCTTGCGGCAGCCAGTCCAGCGATTCGCGTAAATTGTTACCCACTAGCCCGGGAATTTCATGTGCATGTGCCATTAAATTATCCAGCGTGCCATATTGCGTTAGCCATTTGACAGCAGTTTTGGGGCCTACCTTAGGTACACCTGGCACGTTATCTACTGTGTCGCCGGTCAGGGTCAGGTAATCAACGATGCGTTCCGGCGGCAAGCCGAATTTAGCCAGCACGCCCGCTTCGTCCAGTGTTTCATTGCTCATGGTGTTAACCAGTTGCACATGGCTGTTTACCAGCTGCGTAAGGTCTTTATCACCTGTGGAAATGATGCAGCGTGCGCCTCCAATTGCTGCCTGATGTGCCAGCGTGCCGATCACATCATCCGCTTCCACTCCTTCAATCATCAGAATATTCCAGCCTGAGGCGGCGACTAACTGATGCAGGGGTGCAATTTGCGCGGCAAGGGCCTCTGGCATTGCCAGACGATGTGCTTTGTAATCGGAATATAAGTCATCGCGGAAGGTTTTGCCTTTGGAGTCGAATACGCAGGCGCTATAATCCGCTGGATAGTCAGCGCGCAGGCGGCGTAACATGTTAAGCACACCGTAGATTGCCCCGGTTGGCTCACCATGAGGGCTGCGCAGGTCAGGCATCGCATGGAATGCACGATAAAGATAAGATGAGCCATCAACCAGCAGTAATGTTTTCATGTTTTGTAAAAAGGGTTCTTCAATCATGAGCAATCAGTCCAAGCTACCTCCTTCGAAACTGCCGGAAGTATGGAATTCGAAAGAGGCATGGCGTGTGTTTGGCATTATGTCAGAATTTGTATCTGCCACTGACCGACTGAATATCATTCAGC
>JBDSEJ010000055.1:0-5037 GCA_039920105.1 Candidatus Nitrotoga sp.
CAGGTGCAATGGGTTATCTATTTTCCGCTGGAGTCCATTATTTACAACTCGCTTCAAATTTCCCCAGATTGACTTTGTGTATATTAAGGCAGAAGAGGAATACTGGTCAGCGCTGTCGTTTCGGGTAGGCCAAACATTATGTTCATATTCTGTACCGCTTGACCAGCCGCACCTTTGATCAGATTGTCAATTATTGACAATATAACCACAGTATTACCTTCTTGCGGCCGGTGTATCGCAATACGGCAGCAATTCGCACCACGTACTGTACGCGTTTCCGGATGACTACCGGCTGGCATTACATCCACGAATATCTCATTGGCGTAACGCTGCTCATATAGCGTCTGTAGATCGGCATCACATTGTATGCGAGCATACAATGTGGCATGAATACCGCGAATCATTGGAGTAAGGTGTGGCACAAAGGTCAGGCCAACTTTCTGTTGTGAAGTTCGCGCGAGTCCTTGACTAATTTCCGGTAAATGGCGGTGCCCAGATACACTGTAAGCTTTAAAATTATCCGCCACCTCGGAAAACATGATACCAACCTCTGCCTTGCGCCCCGCACCGGACACACCGGACTTCACATCGGCTATCAAGCTACTGCAATCCACAAGCCCCGCTTCCAACAGCGGAATAAAACCGAGCTGCACAGCCGTTGGATAGCAGCCGGGATTGGCCACTAGTCGTGCATGTTTAATCGGTTCTCGGTTAATCTCAGGCAAACCATATATTGCTTCAGGAACCAGATCGGGGCAGGCGTGGCTCATACCATACCATTTTTCCCACACCTCCAAGTCTTGAATACGAAAGTCCGCCGCTAAATCTATTATCCGCACCCCTGCGGCAAGCAATGCACGTGCATGATGCATGGCAATGCCATTCGGTGTAGCAAAGAACACCAAGTCACATTTATCAAGACGCGCTTCATCTTGGTGAGTAAAACATAAATCTACATAGCCGCGTAAGTTGGGAAACATCTGGCTGACTGACATACCTTGGTCGGCGCGCGAGGTAATGGCATGCAACTCCACTTGCGGGTGTTGCGCCAGTAACCGCAGCAATTCAACCCCCGTATAACCTGTGCCTCCAACAATACCAACTTTAATCACTTCCTTCCCCTATTGAACTGTATATGATTTATACAAAATATTACTATAGCAGACATTTTTTCTATTAAGGCGACTGACAGTATTATCATTTACGTAAGTGCCTAACTTAACCGCTTGATGGAAAATCAACCATGTCAGACTAATTTTTAGGCATGTAGAAGTTTCGCCTCCTCTAAAAGATAGAGTTAATAACCGCAGCCAGATCAAAGGGCAATCAAAAATCAATACATCGCTCCAGTTTTATAAATCTTCAAGTGTTGGCCAACTATTTATTTGACGGAACAGTACAACATAAATGAAAAGCCGCCCTAAGGCGGCTTTTCCAAACACTCCAAATACACTTAACGCTTTGAAAATTGCTTACGGCGACGCGCTTTACGTAAACCAACTTTTTTACGCTCAACTTCACGCGCATCACGGGTAACGAGTCCGGCTTTACTCAACATTGGTTTTAAGCTCGCGTCAAAATCTATCAGAGCACGAGTGATGCCATGACGCACAGCTCCAGCTTGACCAGATTCACCACCACCACATACGTTTATCATAATGTCAAACTTGTTAAGCATGTCGGTCAGCTCCAACGGCTGACGCACTATCATGCGACCAGTTTCTCTCGAAAAAAATAAATCGAGTGGCTTATCGTTTACAACGATATCGCCCTTGCCTAGTTTAATGAATACACGAGCCACTGCGCTCTTGCGACGACCGGTGCCATAGTTGTAAGTCACGTTCATAATCAGGCTTTCAATAAATCAATAGGTTTAGGTTGCTGTGCCACATGTGGATGTTCAGCACCACCATAAATTTTAAGCTTACGCAACATTGCATAACCTAATGGGCCCTTCGGCAACATACCTTTAACTGCTTTTTGCAGCACGCGGTCAGGATGACGTTCCTGCAATTTGGTAAAATTGGTCGTGTAAATCCCGCCAGGGTAACCAGTGTGACGATGATAGACCTTGTCCTGCGCCTTATTACCGGTAACTCGCAGTTTTTCTGCATTGACCACGACGATAAAGTCGCCTGTGTCTACGTGCGGTGTATATATCGCCTTATGCTTGCCGCGCAAACGGGCTGCAATTTGGCTCGCTAAACGACCCAAAATTTTGTCGGCAGCATCTACCAAATACCAGTCATGCTGGACTTCATGGGGTTTAGCTGAAAATGTTTTCATGACGCTTCCTAAAACAAAAAATAGTAAACTACGGAGGGCGCGAATTCTATGCCAAAAGCTAAGCCCATGTCAAACGAATTTAGTTCTCGAATCAGCCTCAAGGAGAATCACTATTTATATAACAAGCACTTTTGACGCTTTGAATCTTGCCTGAAATTTACTTTACTGGTTAGTAACTAAATCAAGATCGAGCTGGCTGGCATCATCATCCGTACTTAATTTGCTATTTTTCTCACGCGCCGTTTCGATTGCATCGAGATACTCTGACGTGACATCTCCGGTGATGTAATCACCATCAAAGCATGAAGCATCAAAGTACTTAAGCTCCGGATTCATCTTGTGCACTGCAGCTTTAAGGTCATCAAGATTCTGATAAACCAACCTGTCCGCCCCAATCTCTCGACAAATTTCCTCATCACTACGGCCGGTAGCAATCAGTTCCCCGCGGCTCGGCATATCTATGCCGTAAACATTAGGAAAACGTACCGGGGGTGCCGCAGATGCGAAGTACACCTTGCGCGCTCCAGCATCACGCGCCATTTGTACAATTTCACGGCTAGTAGTACCGCGTACGATAGAATCGTCCACTAACAAGACATTTTTATCCTTAAACTCTACACTTATTGGATTTAATTTCTGGCGCACCGACTTTTTCCGCATTGCCTGTCCCGGCATAATGAAAGTACGGCCGATATAACGGTTTTTCACAAAGCCTTCGCGAAATGAAATACCCAGTCGATTAGCCAATTGCAAAGCGCTAGGACGGCTGGAATCCGGAATGGGAATTACTACATCAATATCATGTTGCTGCCATTCGCGCGTGATTTTGTCTGCCAAGTTTTCACCCATGTTCAAGCGTGTCTCGTAGACCGAAACCCCATTGATCACCGAATCTGGGCGTGCAAGATAAACGTACTCGAAAATGCATGGGTTAAGTGTGGGATTTTCTGCACATTGCTGACTGTGAAAATTTCCATCAAAATCAACGAATATCGATTCACCTGGTGCAACATCACGAATAAACTTAAAACCTAGCGTATCCAGCGCCACACTTTCCGAAGCGATCAAATATTCCGTGCCAGCTTCAGTTTGATGGCTGCCCAATACCAATGGCCGAATGCCATAACTATCACGGAACGCCAGCAGGCCATATCCAGCAATCATTGCCACTACTGCGTAAGCTCCACGACAGCGACGATGCACCCCGGATACGGCGTCAAAGATATTCTTAATGTCAAGACGATAGCGCATTGTGGAATTAGCTTGCAGCTCGTGCGCAAGTACATTGAGAAGCACTTCCGAATCGGAATTGGTATTTACGTGACGCCTGTCTTCAAGAAACAATTCTTGCTGCAATTGCTCGGTATTGGTCAAATTGCCATTATGTCCAAGCACAATACCGAATGGCGAATTGACATAAAATGGCTGTGCTTCATTGTGATCGATGGCAGAACCCGCAGTAGGGTAGCGCACATGAGCTATGCCCGCATTGCCGCGCAGCGCTCGCATGTTGCGCGTTCGGAACACATCGCGCACCAAGCCATTACCCTTGTGCAGGTGAAAGGTATTTCCTTCGATAGTGGCAATACCGGCGGCATCCTGCCCGCGATGCTGCAACACTAGCAAGCCATCATATAGAACTTGATTGGCCGATGTTTGCGCGACAACGCCTAGAATGCCACACATGTTTTAACCCCAATATTCATTTTTTCAATCCGAAATTCACACGGCGCGCCACGCTATCTGGCAACCAAACTAGGCTAGCTAGAGCCATGCTTTCCAACGGTTTACTCAGCTTCGCCTCACGCCAAAACGGCTTTTTCGGCAAATCAGTCAACCCCGCCAGCAGCACCAACATCAGCACTAATAGTGTGCCACGTAGCATGCCAAATAGACTGCCGAATAAGCCGTCTATCCAACCGAGGCCGGTTGATTTGATTAATTTCGATAACAACCATACCACGACACCACTGATGATCAAGGTAGCCACAAACAGCAAGACAAAAGCAACCGTGACCTTGATCGCATCTATCCCTAGCCCTGCTGGCATTAACGCTGCCAAATTAACAGCCTGCCAACGTGCCACCATGTAAGCTACCACCCAACCGAGTAGCGACAACACCTCATACACAAAACCGCGCCACCATCCCACCAACACCGACCATACGGCGATCATAATCACAGTATAATCAAACCACGTCATGCCTAATACGCTGGACTTACCGTCGGTTTCAGCCCTTGCGCCTCCAGTTTTTTATATACATTGTCTGCAGCGTCACGCGTAGCATAAGGACCGGCGCGTACGCGGATTTTGTTACCTACCTTCTCGGTATAAACCTTAATATTTTGTTCACTCAATTTTTTCTGCCATTGGTGCGCGGTGTCAGCATTGGCAAATGCGCCAACCTGTACCACAAAACCTGAGTGTGGCGTGATCTGTCTGTTCTCTATGTGAATATCCCCAACAGACTTAACTTCAGACTTGACTGGAGCAAGCTTACTTTCACTCGCTTGCGATACCGCACCTACCTGATCTTTAATAACAGGTATGCTGGGCACAGCTGAAACAGAGGCAACAATCGGTGAAGAAACCGCAAGAACAGAGACAGACGCTGACGGCATGCCCATCTTGGGCATGAACTCACCCACCTTATCTTTGTCCGGAATGCGCAATTCAATATCCTGGCCCCCTAACTTGGGTTCGCTATCTAGCACCATGGGTAGCAGCACCACAATTACGATGACGAGTGC
>JBDSEJ010000056.1:0-2167 GCA_039920105.1 Candidatus Nitrotoga sp.
TTTCTACTTTGCAGGCAAGGGGACATTTCTATTTAGCGTTGACACCGCTGTTGCCCAACGTTTGAGGTAATCCGCGTGCCCTAAGCACGTCGGCTTGACCTAATGGTTAGGAATCAGTTTAGCAGACGGCACGGACTACTTTCTCCAACGCTGCTCCGATGTGGTCGAGCGCTGGCTCATCTTCGAGCTTGACCGTACCAATCCACTTCAGTGTGTTGAGTGAACCGGGTGGGTTGAAGTTGGTCAGTAGTCTGTAGTGGAGCAGGATACCAACTACCCGTTTGTGCTTCTTGCTGTGCCATACCTCTGAAAGTGCATCGATCTGGCGTCTGTCCTCGTTGAACATGAGATTATATAAATGCTCTTCGCTCAAGACAGGCATGACTTTGTTCTCTGGGTTGATGATCTTCGTCAGGTCCAAGGCAATGATCCCCTTCGCCTTGTGGCTGTGACGTTCCTTGAGACGTCGAGTCAACTGCTTGTTGGCGTCACCAATCAGGTCAGCTGCGGCCTTGGCGTTGGTGGGACGCTTCGCCTCGATGAAGAACACCTGATCTTCCACGTTGAACGATAGGTCGGCGTTGGTGCCGTAAATGGGCTTGAAGCCGGCATATGCGAAAAGTGCGTTCAGATAGAGCTCAAAGCCAATGTTCCTCGGTCGGTTAGAAGCGTTATGCGGCATCTCACGGACTGCGGAAAACGGACCCTTCAAGTAGAGGTTTAGGTCTCGCGTTGCCGCTGGGTCATCGAGTCCTGATAGTCCACGGTAGATGGAAATCATCTCGCGAACTTCCAGTAGGGTCGTGCACACCATGTCTCGGCGCGCAGCATCAGATAGATCTCCCCATCCATGTGTTGGGAAGTCCGTCGCGAGCGTGACAATTGCCTTTTTGTACACGGCGAAGCGACCGCGCGCGATGGGGAATCCGACTGACGCTAGCCAGGAAACGGCAACTTCGAAGTCCGCGGCGATTCCCTGTAGCGTGTGTGGGGTGATCTCTGCGCGCATGTTTTCTTATGCCTATCGATCGCGTTCTGTAATTAGTGTAATTAGGGTCAGACACGATTTAATCTGCCACCTCACGTTTAGGTCTGCCACGTGGTAGAGGCATAGCCCGTCGCTCCGTGAGTGCCGCCACCTTCGCGCCAAAAAGGCTATCGCCCAAAACCCATCCTTTGTTTGTTGCATTACGGATAGCCTCTACATCCGCCTTGGCAACCTGTGCCTGGAACAACTGCCGATATGCAGACTGACGCTCCTCATCCGTGCGACCAAGGCTTTGGTACAACTCATGTGGAACAATCAACCCCTCCGAATTCCCTTGCCCATTGGCCCGATAGCTAGACCAAGGGTAATCGCCAGGATGCGTCACCATCTCAGCGCGTACTGGGTTCATCTCAATGTAGCGCATACACGTCAGCAGATAACGCTCACTATCAATCAGAGTGCTTTTATAACGCCCCTCCCACAACGTCCCTGTGCGCTGATAGGTGAAATTGAAATACTGCACATAACGTCGCCCAATCGACTGCAAGGTTTTAGATAGGCTGGATTCCGTGGCGGGGGTAACCAACAAATGCACGTGATTCGTCATCAGCACATAAGCGTGAACGGTGAGGGAATGTGTTTCAGCCGCCTCGTGCAGGCAAAGTAGATAAAACTGGTAATCGGCATCCGCCGCAAAAAATGAGATCGCGGTTATTACCGCGTTGAATAACGTGCAAAGGTTGGTCGGGTAGATATAAACGGGGAAGGCGAGCCATCATGCAATTACTGGTTGCAGGGATGGAGTTAGTGTATCAAATTAATTCGAGTCTGACCCCATTTCTGATTGTCATCGACTGGTCGAAAGGGAATCTACCAGATGAATTGGGCGGGTGGTAATGAGGATGAGGTGAAATGCGATGATTAGCATTCGGTGCAATGCCCGTTGGTTATTGCACCCTACGTTATTTCAACAATGTAGCGCCTTAACGCCTTACGCGGGTTGAGACGCCCAGTCGGATAGGAGGAAGTCTCTAGAGTAAACAAACCACGTTCGTAGAACGTGGTATTGCCCAATGCCCCCAGAGGGGGGCACACCTATCGCGCCTTCCGAGAAGGCGCTCTGCCAGGTTCCAGTTGCAATTGCTCCTGATGCTGCTCTTCCTTCTCTTGAAACCGCAC
>JBDSEJ010000057.1:0-3523 GCA_039920105.1 Candidatus Nitrotoga sp.
CGATTTGTCTAGTCCATGCCTGTGGATGGTATGGGGAAGTTTGGTGTTGTTGGATACATGCAACATCACATCATCACCCTCTTTGGGCGTGGATGAGGTGCCCTGATAATTGTCCGTTGATCGCAAAAACTTTATTGGTAAAGCTCGGAGCTACTTCAATTGAAATTTGATCAATGCCCAGATTGAATTCGCGCTGATCAGCCCAGCTAGTAGTGGTAATGCCAGCAAATAAAAATAACATTAAAATATCCCTGAGGTAACAAGCCACCGTGGACACACGCAATTTATTTAAGGCAACTGTCACTTTTTCATCCGACTTCGATTTTACAAACAGATTAACTAAAGATTCATTTTTAATATATCTTTAATTAATCTGTTTGTCAATCAAATTGCCTGTGAAAAAACTTCTCAAATTTATCATACGCCACACGACATTAGCAGAAACACTTAACCTAACTGCGACTAGCCACCGTCCCCGGTGCTCATTCATTCTTGTGGCGGCTAAAGGTTATCCAGAATATTTTTGAGGTAAAACTGGGTGATCGTGCGTGCTTGGCTTGTCGGAACGAGCGAGGCCATACAGACCTGTCAATCCTTGTGTTGCAAAGCGATTGCGGAAAATACCTAAGGAGTGTAACTAAAATTCAGTGGTAATTTGAGCGTTATGCTTATCAGACAAGCAGGCCAGAAGAAACTTGGCCCGCTCAACCAGCTGGACTGATGCAGACACGTTCAAGCTTGTTTAAACTAATTTTTGATCTTTTTTGGGACAACAGTTTTGCCCCAATTTGGGACATGGAATACGTCGGGCAAATACCACGGAAGGTGGTACTCCAGACGATACCCGATAATAATTAAAATTTCGTATCGTTGCCAGAACTTAAGCTGTAAGGCCCACTACCGTGCACGACGACATAAAGTAAGCCGCCCATCATGGAAACATTTTTCATGAACACGATCATCTGGTTTTGTGCTTCGTCGGGCGGTACGGACCAGAAATTATGGAAGAAAATCGCAGTCATTGCAGTGAATACAAATAAAGCCGCGGCGGCCAAACGAGCATTCCTGCCGACTATCAGCAAAATGCCTCCGCCCAACTCAACCAGAATGGCCCCGATGGCGAGCACTTGAGGCATTGGCAGTCCTTTGCTTTCGATGTACCCTACCGTTCCATCAAAGCCGTCGATTTTACTGAAGCCCGCCATAACGAAAATGAGTGCTATTAAAACACGACCCGCTAACGGGCCAAATCTGTTTAATGTATTCCTGATTAAAATCCTTTTTTGGACTAGTTAGAAAACCATCGAAATGCGCCTGCTAGTTGTTATTAAACTGATATTTATGCAGCAATTTTTAGCCGGCCGGTAACTTCGGCGATATGACGACCTTGGAAACGTGCAGTTGCAATTTCTTTCTCGCTCGGGTGCTCTTCTGCGCCATCACGATTTGTTATAGGGTTTGCGCGGTTAGGACTGGCACTAGTAATTTCACTGAAGATCATTTGTTGCTGCACAGAATAGGGCACGCCGACAATAACCATTCCATTGCGTAGCCTAGTGGTATGAAAATTGAGCATGGTTGATTCCGGACTACTATGCTGGGAGGCTGAGTTGCAAAAAACGCTGTTTCCTTTGCCGTTTAGCGCGCCTCTTATCCGCCCTCCAGTCTGATCAATAAAATTATGCATTTGGGCGCACATATTGCCGAGGCGCGTTGGTGTGACAAAAATGATGGCGTCGGCCTCAGCTAACAGCTCTGGTTTTGTTGTGGGTATCTGTGCAAACGATGCACGAGCTGCTCTGGCGTGAGATTTTAATGCATTATCCGGCATCAGTTCAGGCACCTGCCAGAGAGTTGCCTCAACGTCTGGTATTTCGCGTGCACCAGCTATCATGGCTTCCGCCATCTTAAAAATATGCCCATGCGAGCAGTAAAAGATCACCTGTATCTTGGTTGTCATCATGTACCTCTATAGTGGTGAATAGACTCATGTCGATATTAAGCGTCACCAAAAACACAGACGAAGAGTATCTTTATGTACAATCAGCGTATGTGCGGTAGCGCACTGACTGAGTCGGGCAGGTTGTGATTTTTGTTAGAAGGTAGGTGATAGATTAAGCGACGCCAAGCTTAATGGCGGTGGCATTCATTGGGTAACTCAGCTCATAAATTTCCGACTACGGCGCCAGCGCGATATTTTTGAGACATGTTCCACCGTTGGTTAATTACGATACGCGTTAACGTCAGAACCAGTCGTTCATCTTTATCCGCGTTAAGTTGGCTGTCGGCTGGGTATGTCCTTGATACAATTAACATGCATCATGTATTTGTCATCGACGCGACGCACAGTTTCACATGGAGTCAATGTGGTGTGTGCTAGAACCAGAATTTCGTTGCGAGCCAAGCTGAGTGGGATCTATTTTTCTTGAGTGCATGATTGTCAAGCGGGCTGACACGTCATTATTATTAGGTACGCGGACTTGTCCTTTACTCATTGATGCATTCCTTTGATGCTGATGCTGATGCTGATGCTGATGCAGGTGTAATATTTTTGAGGCTTGATACCTAAGTGAATCAGCATAAGTTCAAATTTTTATATTGAATCCATAACCCTTCGTGCTCATCATCGGCACATTGGCCGTTAGGGCGCTCGACTAAATAGTATGAGCTCTTGAGTTGCTGTCATATAGGGAACATACGTTGGAAGTCCACGATTAAAGATCTCGATCCTAAGGCCTGCCGTGCGTAATGACATTTGCCTAAATCGAGCTCAAATTCTGAACGATGCGATTGACGGTGCCATCTTTCCCGGACGTATTGCGACTTTAAAAAATGATTAGAATTTTGTCAGCACATTCAATAAGTGTGCAGCTGTTTAAATGGGTACGTTGAGTATGCTTTTCTTGTGGATGAGATATACAACTTCCAGTTCTAAGCCACTTCATCTATATGTTCTGTTATATCTGATTTTCTTTGTTTGTGGCGTCGTCGATCCACCGTCGAGCGAAGTTCTTTCAGAAAAGGTTGAGTTTTGATTCGACGACAGATTTTTCGACGTTCGCCTAGATAGGTCTCAGCACTTCTCCTCTCGGGTGGCTTAACTAGGTTGTGCTGCTGCTCAGATCGCAAAGACCGAAACACCAGCGATGGCTGGGTGCGCTCGGTGATTGGCTTAACTGGTTGAATTTCAGTCAGTCTTTTCACTTCATACTGGTCTTCTAATCCGCTTAAAGACGGAGGAAGGGATGGGCTCTGTACATATTGCATGATGTTTAAATATTCTGAGTTTCATGAATGCGAGAATCTAAATGTTACCAGCTTCGCATTCTTTACCATAATGTACAAATGTTCGGCGTAAGCAACTCCCCCCATCTCTGGCTAAAATGAACGGTGGGGTCTAATTCCATTTAGCATTAAAAACAGTAATAATATGGCCATGATAAATCTAGGGACTAATCATGGCGAGAATAGCGGGCGGAAAAGACCAATTGGCGATGGCGCGTGAAGCACTTCGCAAAGCCAA
>JBDSEJ010000058.1:0-4162 GCA_039920105.1 Candidatus Nitrotoga sp.
GATGTCATCACTACCGATGCGCCGCTGGATTTCACCAAGCGCCCAATCAACGTCATGGTGTAGGCTGGTCGCCCGAAGAAGTCGGCCCACTCACCCTCGCCATTGCCGGGCACCTGATCTGGCAAGAGTCCTATTGCCTCAGCTCGCTTAAGCGCTTTATATAACTGGCGCACCCCACTTACATCTGTACGCGCTAGCCGCACTTGGGCTCGCTCGCGACCGCTGCGCATCACATGCTCTAACCAAATTAACTTAGGTGGCCGATACAGAACAGTGAGTGGCATGTATTCAGCCACATATAAAGCTGACACATCGAAACATCCCAGGTGTGGCGTTAAAAAAATTATCCCATTGCCACGTGCGCGGGCCGCCTCGACATGCTCCCAGCCATAGCAAGCTTTAACGCTAGCGGTCACTTCAGATAGGGGGCGGCACCAAACCCACAGCAACTCGGCCGCCCCCTTGCCTGCTTCAATTATGCTGGCGTTTAATATATTGCGAAAATCCGCTTCGGGGCGCCATTTTAATGCAATACTGAGGTTGTCACGCATCCGTTCCGCATATTTATCGGACAAGCAATAAATTAATTTGCCCAGCATAGAGCCAATACGGTGTAAAACATTTAGCGGCAAACGCGCTACCAGATTGAACAGTCGTGCTACAAGTAAGGCTAACATGAGGGGTAATTACAACCAGTTAATGTACAATGAACGAATTTCTCAACACAACTCTATCTATAAAGGAGCGTTATGAATGAATTTCTGTTTACATCCGAGTCAGTGTCTGAAGGTCACCCCGACAAAGTTGCGGATCAAATTTCCGATTCCATTCTGGACGCTATTCTAGCGCAAGACCCGTATGCGCGAGTAGCCGCTGAGACATTAGTCAACACAGGCCTCGTGGTACTTGCCGGTGAAATAACCACCAGCGCTAATGTGGACTATATCAACGTGGCGCGCGATTGCATCAAGCGCATCGGCTATGACAATACCGAATATGGCATAGACTACAAAGGTTGTGCCGTGCTTGTTGCTTATGACAAGCAAAGTCCAGACATCGCTCAAGGCGTTGATCGCGCATCTCATGAATATATGGATCAGGGTGCTGGGGATCAAGGTCTGATGTTCGGTTATGCTTGCGATGAAACACCCACGCTGATGCCGCTACCGATTTATCTGGCGCACCGCGTGGTCGAGCGCCAGTCGCAACTGCGCCGTGATGGCCGCCTTAATTGGCTGCGTCCGGACGCTAAAGCGCAAGTCACCATCCGTTATGTGGATGGCAAGCCACACGCCATCGATACTGTATTGCTTTCTACTCAGCATTCCCCCGAGATGTCGCTAGAAACTATACGTGAAGCCGTAATTGAAGATATTATCAAACCCCTGTTGCCACAGGAGCTAATCAAAGGCGACATTAAGTATTTGGTAAATCCCACTGGCCGTTTTGTTATCGGTGGCCCGCAAGGCGACTGCGGCCTGACAGGACGCAAGATTATTGTGGATACTTATGGTGGCTCCGCCCCGCATGGCGGTGGTGCATTCTCCGGCAAAGACCCATCTAAGGTCGATCGTTCCGCAGCCTACGCTGGCCGTTATATCGCCAAGAATATCGTAGCTGCTGGACTGGCCACCAAGTGCTTAATCCAGATTTCCTACGCGATTGGCGTGGCTTTGCCCACCAGTGTGTGGGTAACCAGTTATGGGACTGGTAAAATTTCTGATGAAAAGATTGCGGAGTTGGTAAAAAAGCATTTTGACCTGCGGCCCAAAGGCATTGTGCAAATGCTGGAGCTATTACGTCCAATTTATACGAATACGGCTGCCTACGGCCACTTTGGGCGCGAAGAGCCAGAGTTCACTTGGGAAGCAACAGACAAGGCATCTGCCCTGCGAGCTGACGCTGGTCTATAAATGCTCTGTAAATAGTTTAGAGGCGTACTACAAATTGATCATAAGTGCTTCCGTCAAGCAGGGCAAAAAAATGGTTCAAAATTGTATTACTCTAAAATTTTGACATCGGAAACAAAAAATTCCGTATCACCAAAACAACTTGTCGGAAGTCCTTTGTGTTGATCATAATCGAGAGTCACTTTTTTACTGAGATTTCGATTGATCTTTTCAGCAACGTTATGATCTCTAACAGTGAAGTAGAATTTTTCAGGTACTTGACCAGGGAGGAACATCATACTTAATTCACCTTCCCATGTTTTACATACCCATCCTTTTTGTGAAAATTTTTGAACATATCCAGCTCGTTCACCAATTGAATAGCTCCAAGTAAAAGCAAACCACAGATATGCAGCGCAGAATGCAAATAGTACTATCGCCACAATCGCAGTTTTTTTAATCAAATTTGCTTTTGTTGTTATCGAATTCATAAATATTGCGAAATTTTAGATTAACAGGCTGAGCCGGAGCCTATCATTGTGACACTCTAATAAGATAACGATGGATAATCGATGTAGCCAGCGGCATCTCCTCCATAGAATGTAGCCGTATCGGGTGCGTTATAATTTCTTCGTTCTCGCAATCTCAATGGTAAATCTGGGTTGGCAATAAAGAGTGCACCGAAAGAGACGAAGTCGGCAGTTTTCTCAAAAATTGCAGTCTCGGCACGCGCTGCATCGTAACCACCATTTGCTATGTAATTGCCTCTAAATAAGGTGCGCAATCGCTTAAAATCAAATGTCGATGGATGTTCCTCAACTACATGTATATAAGCCAGGCCGAAACGATTCAACTGTTCAGCGACGTATTCAAATGTTTCTTGCGGCGTTGAGTCGGAAATATCGTTTAATGGATTGACTGGGGACAGTCGGACGCCGACCTTTTTTGATGGATACACACTGCATACGGCCTGAATTACTTCAAACAGCAAGCGGCTTCGATTTTCGATTGATCCACCGTATTCGTCCGTCCTTTGATTAGTGCTATCCCGCAAAAATTGGTCGAGCAGATATCCGTTCGCGGCATCTATTTCTAAGCCGTCCATCCATGCTTCTTCCGCATTTAGTGCAGCTTGCCTATATTGCTCGACGATACCCGACATCTCGGCAATTTCTAGCGCGCGGGGTGCAACGAAAGGCATCATACCATTTGGTGTGAAAACTTCCCCTGCCGGTTGAATAGCGGACGGAGCGACTGGCAAGCTTTGAAATGGCTGCAGCGATGGATGTGAAATTCGGCCAACATGTGACAAGTTCATAAAAATCTTGCCTCCCGTTCTGGAAACGTGGGCAGTCACCATTTTCCAGCCATCTATCTGTTCGCGAGTAGATATGCCGGGCGTACCCGGAAAACCAATTCCTTGAGCAGAAACTTGAGTCGGTTCGGAAATAATAAGGCCAGCACCACAACGCTGAGAGTAGTAAGTTGCATTCATAGCATTCGGCACGTTGCCTAGCGCAGCCCGGCTGCGGGTCATTGGCGCCATAATAATTCGGTTATTTAGTTCAAGAGCGCCAAGCCATCCTTTTCTATATAGGGGGTGTATTTCTGGCGGTAAGATATGTGACATATCTGTCCACCCAGATGGGTGGGTTTCACGTTTAACCGGTTTTTTCTTTGGGTAATTTCTGGGATCAGCGACCAGATTGGGGTTCTCGTTGAGAGCCTTGGGAACATCAGGATAAGCGGGAACCAAGGGAGGATTGTCATCAATATCCCAATCACTCATCGGAATCAGCGGCATGTCTTTATCAGACTGTGGCTTGCTAGCAACAGGTAGAGTCTTGTCGTTATTGGGTGTGAGTTTATCGTCGGTGGGCATGAGTTTGTCTTTGTTAGATACTAAGAGAAAGTCATTATAGCCTGTTCTATTGGCTCTTCAACCTGAACGTTTATAAATTTTCTTAATGATCTGGTTTCCGTTGATCCGTTCAATAAAACTACTTGCCTGAACAGATTTCTTTTTGTGGGTAGTTTCGTCCAATGGTCAAGTGTTTGCATCAGTCGTGATGTGTTTGCTCATGCGAGCTTCTTGCAAAACTATTTCCGAATTGAAGAGCAATAACATTTGATGCATGAATTTCAGGACCGAAAAGACTGCGCTTCCCACTTTGGCGACAATTCTTTAAATTTATCGCATTTCCTCGTCCTCAAGGGCGAACACCTTCACCGACTAGGCCGGTTTGGGTCTTTCCAAACTTTCTGCTGTCGGA
>JBDSEJ010000059.1:0-2036 GCA_039920105.1 Candidatus Nitrotoga sp.
TTGCTTGTGGGATGGCATAACGTTCGCTGTGCATCACATGATCTCGGACATTATCTGCACGCACTGGTTGAAAAGTGCCGGCGCCGACATGTAACGTTAGATAGGCGAGCTGCGTGCCTTGGGCGCGTAAGGCGGCGAGCATTGCGTCATCGAAATGCAGCCCTGCCGTGGGCGCGGCTACCGAACCGGGCTGGCATGCATATACCGTCTGATACCGCTCTTCGTCTTCGGCATTGGCAGCATGAGTGATATAGGGGGGTAACTGCAACTGCCTGTATTGCTCCAGCAATACCGATACATTTTCTGTGCTGTCGAAACGCAAGTTGAAAAACTCTCGCTCGCGTCCCAGCACTGTAACGGGGAGATGGTCTGCCAGTAATAAGCGGCTGCCCGGCTTGAGTGCATGGCTGGCGCGCACCTGGGCCAGTGCATGGTGTTCATCGAGAATACGCTCGATCAATACCTCAATTTTGCCGCCGCTTTCTTTAACGCCGGGCAGGCGCGCTTTCAGCACGCGCGCATCGTTCAATATCAGCAAATCACGCTCGCGCACCAGGGATGGCAGATTGGCAAACATGGAGTCTTCCCTGGCACCCCCGCTTAAACACAATAAACGGCTGGCATTGCGTTGTTCCGGTGGGTGTTGTGCGATCAGGTGCTCGGGGAGTGCGAAGTTAAATTCGTCGGTGAACATCAAATAGTTTGTAACGATTAGAACGCTTCGTCATCGCGCAAGTAGCGCCATTGTCCGGTGGGCAAATCGCCCAATTTGATTTTGCCGATACGCACGCGTTTTAGCCCGGTAACTTTAAGCCCTACCAGCTCACACATGCGGCGAATCTGGCGTTTTTTGCCTTCGCGCAGTATGAAACGCAATTGATCGTCATTTAGCCAGCTTACTTTGGCGGGCTTAAGCATGTCGCCATCCAGTTTGAGGCCATGGTTCAACATGGTTAAGCCGTTAGCTGAAATTTTTCCCTGCACGCGCACCAGATATTCCTTATCGAGTTCGGAAATTTCGCCAACCAGTTGTTTGGCGATGCGACCATCCTGAGTAAATACCAGCAAACCCTGCGAATCAATATCCAGCCGGCCCGCAGGCGCGATGCCTTTCAAATGCATAGTGTGAAAAGTCAGCGGTGCTTTATCGCTGGCAAAGCGGGTTGAAGCATTAATCAGGGACACTGCGGGTTTGTGGTTGTCTTCCGCCTGCCCGGAGACAAGCCCAACAGGCTTGTTAAGCAATATTGTTACGCGCGTTTGCTGTTGTGTTTGGGCGGCACGATTCAGTGTAATGCGCTGGGCGGGATCAATTTTCGTGCCCAACTCAGTTACCGGCTTGCCGTCCACCAACACCCACCCGCGTTCAATATAGCTATCTGCCTCACGACGGGAACACAAGCCCTGTTCAGACATCAGTTTGGAGAGACGTATTTTTTCCATAGTTTTTCTAATAAAGCCTAATGCAGTCGCAGCGATACTTACTGGTCGCTAGTTAAAAAACGGAGCGTGAGCGCTATGCCACACGATTGCGACTCGTATCATCCCTGTGGTTATCATTCGCAACGAGCACGCTTTACTTAGATAAGTAAGTTGAAGCCATTACAATTTACTTTGGCTGTTCAGCAATGAGGGCATTTCCCCTATCAGGATGACGCAGGAAAATATGGGACCAAAATTACACAGAAACCGTACCTTTAGAAAAATCCAGGCCCGCTACCTGATAAAAACTTTCCAAGTCACTTAAGTCATCTAAAACCGCTGACGCGCCAGAAAAATCCTGTTTGCTGGTGTAGTGATTAATTGTAATGAACGTTTTTAATCCGGCAGCCAGGCTGTAGCGCAGACCATTCTCAGAATCTTCCATCGCAATGCATTCAGCAGCATCGAGGCCCAGCCTCTCCAACACCCAAAAATAAATGTCGGGGGCAGGTTTCTTGTGCTGGACGAGATCGCCATAACCTATAACGTCAAACAGCGCTTCGCTATCCGCACCCAACCCCTGTTGCAAAAGCGTGACGACGTTATCAAGCGAG
>JBDSEJ010000060.1:0-5450 GCA_039920105.1 Candidatus Nitrotoga sp.
GCAGGGTGTTAGCGCAGGCGCTTACCCGGCGCGGTTTCGCGGTAAGTGTGGCAAACGATGTGAATGAAGCCATGCAAATGATTGCGCAAAATCTTCCCACGCACGCGGTGGTTGATCTAAAGATGCCGGGGCCGTCTGGTTTGTCGTTGGTGGCATATCTCAAGGGGCGTAAGACTGACGCGCGCATCGTGGTGCTAACAGGCTACTCGAGCATCGCAACCGCTGTGGAGGCAGTGAAGCTGGGTGCGACATACTATCTGGCCAAGCCCGCCGATGCGGATGAAATTGTTGCGGCCTTTGAACATCGTCCAGGCGTCTCTGAAGCTGCAATTTTGACGAAACCCATGTCAGTAGATCGCCTGGAGTGGGAGCATCTGCAAAAGGTGCTTGCTGACTGTGGCGGTAATATTTCCGCTGCCGCTCGCATACTTAATATGCATCGGCGTACGTTACAACGCAAATTGCAAAAACATCCTGTTCCTGAGCGTGGTGACTAGAAAAAAAATATCAGCAGCCGGATGTTGTTGGCGAATACCAAGACTGGAAAGCCGCACTGAACCTGTTTAATATTCAGTGTGAATACGCCTCACACAACACACAGCGACATATGAATCAATGCCGGATTATAATTGGTTGTTTTGGCACACGCGTTTCTCTGAACAGCTTAAAAATTTTTCCAGTACCCTTACATAGTTTTTAATAGACTAAAATAATTCATGCCGAACATTGTTATTGCTGCGCTGTATAAGTTTGCCAAACTCCCGGACTATGTCGAGATGCAGAATGGTTTGCTCGATTTTTGTGTTGAGCAAGGGCTCAATGGAACTATTTTGCTGGCTGCGGAAGGTATTAATGGAACGGTTGCCGGCTCTAGGGCAGGAATTGATGCATTAATGGTTTTCTTGCAGGCTGATGCACGAATGGCCGGTATCGAACACAAAGAGTCCTACTCTGATGAAATGCCTTTTGACAGAATGAAGGTTCGCCTTAAAAAGGAGATCGTCACGCTGGGCGTACCAGGAGTGGATCCGAATGAAAAGGTCGGCACCTACGTGGACGCAAAAGACTGGAATGATTTGATTTCAGATCCGGATGTAGTGCTTATTGATACACGAAACGGCTACGAATACGATATAGGAACTTTTCGTGGCGCAGTTGACCCCCGCACCACCTCATTCCGCGAGCGTCCCGCGTATGTCAAAAAAAATCTTGATCCGGCGAAGCATAAGAAAGTTGCCATGTTTTGCACGGGTGGAATACGCTGTGAAAAAGCAACTTCTTACATGCTCACACAGGGTTTCAAGGAGGTATACCACTTGCAGGGCGGCATCCTCAAATATCTGGAAAACATTCCTGCTGCAAACAGTATGTGGGAAGGCGAGTGTTTCGTATTTGACCAGCGCATTTCTGTGGGACAGGGCTTGAAAGTAGGGACGCATGATCAATGTTATGCCTGTCGTCACCCTGTTTCACAGGATGACAAGGCTCTACCCAGCTATCAAGCAGGCATATCTTGTCTGTATTGTTTTGATACCCTTCCGGAAAAAACACGAGCCCGTGCTGTTGAGCGACAAAAACAGAATGAACTTGCGCTTAAACGAGGGGATTCACACATTGGGGTGTCGCATACAAAACAAACAGAAACGCAAAACGAGAGCTGACTTGCTATATGTGTCTTTTATTCTAGTCAGAAACAGAGCCAAATTCGCAATTTACAATCGCTGTCTTTTGCTAAAAGAAAATTCTAAATATACTCTCGACATCGGCGCGCAATTGATGACATCATTCGAAGTTGCCCGTCATTGTGTAATCAATGATTCTGAACACGTAAATTTATTCCCACAGCGTTAATTAGCTTGGCCGCTAGCCACAATTAAAAAAACGGAGAGAAAGAAATATGAAGCCATCAACACCCGCAGGGGCGGTTACTAAAGACTTTGAGGCAGGTGAAAGGCTTATAGCCAACAAAGATTATGCTGGCGCCATGAAATCATTTAAGAAAGCTGCAGAGCATGGGCATGCACTGGCACAAAATTATATGGGATTAATATACGCAAAAGGCTTGGGAGTTACACAGGATTTTCAGAAAGCAGAACCGTGGTTTCGCCTGTCAGCAGAGCAGGGAGAGGCATTGGCCCAAAATAATCTTGGGCTCATGTATGCTAAAGGCGAAGGTGTTACGCAGAGTTACCAGCAGTCTGAGTTCTGGTTGCTCAAAGCCGCAGAGCAAGGAAATTCGGAGGCACAATATAACTTGGGCTTTATGTACGCAAAAGGCCAAGGTGTTAAACAAGACGACGAGAAGGCTGTGCATTGGTTTCGCAAGTCTGCAGAGCAGGGAGATGACGTGGCCCAATACAATCTGGCCTTCATGTATGAGAAAGGTATAGGCGTTCCTCAAGATTACCAGCAAGCCGTTTTTCTATACAGTATGGCTGCAGGGCAGGGAAATGCTGATGCCCAATTAAATCTGGGGGGCTTATACGATACCGGTGAAGGTGTAGACCAGGATCAAAAGCAGGCTGTGACTTGGTGGAATAAAGCCGCAGAAAAGGGGCATCCGGTTGCCCAAAATAATTTGGGGCTGATGTATGCACAAGGTCATGGTGTTACGCAGGACTACATTGAAGCGTATAAATGGTTCAGTCTTGCCAGTGATGCTGGTGATGAAAGTGCAAAAAACGGACTGAAGATTGCGGAGTCACTCATGACGGCCTCTCAAATTACCGAAGCAAAGGAGCTGGTAAATGATTGGAAACAATCTCACAAATAAGTGTTGGTGATCAGCAGTCGAATTAATTTGAAGGATATATAAAAGCAACAGCTTGACCAGAATGGGTAAATTGTAACAATTCCATTAATTCATTTATATGAGCAACATTTGCCGGAATCCAATTGGATTCTGTGGAAAATTTGGAAGTTGATGAGTGGAATATTTGGAGTTGTTGCATCTTGCTGCTTTGTTCTATGCCATTTGTAAGCTTATTTCTTTGTCCTGCGGGCACGAGTGATATTTAGTGGTAGATCCTTTTACGCAAACCAGATACTGGCCATTGATGGTACGCGCTATGCGCGCGTTGAGTTTCATAATTCAAGCCGATTTACTCCGCAGCAAAACCTTCTAGTGTCTAACCTCGTTTAAATCTGGGCATATTTTTAATTTCGGTTGCGCCCACTTTTCCTGATTTGCTTCAAATTAAAAGGTAATCATGGCGAAAGCAAAAATAGTATATAGCTGCACTGAATGTGGCGGACAGGTTTCCAAATGGCAGGGACAGTGCCCTCACTGTACGGCTTGGAATACGCTGGTGGAAAGCTTGGCGGAATTGGCGATCAGCGGAAAAAATCGCTACAGCTCGTTGTCGACAACGAGCGTGATGCAGACGCTGGCAGAGTTGGGAGCGGAAGAGTTGCCGCGCACGCCAACTGGCATCGCCGAGTTCGACCGGGTGTTGGGTGGCGGGTTAGTGAGTGGTGGTGTGGTTTTGATAGGCGGTGATCCCGGAATAGGTAAATCCACCCTGCTATTGCAAGCTTTGGCGCATCTCGCTACACATAAGAAAGTTCTATACGTCAGTGGCGAGGAATCGGCGCAGCAAATTGCCTTGCGGGCCAGACGACTTTCGCTGGATGCCCGTGGAATGTACATTTTGGCTGAAATTCAGCTGGAAAAAATCCAGTCAGTCATTCAGCAGGAAAAACCCGATGTGGTGGTGATCGATTCCATCCAGACCATGTATTCTGAACACCTCACTTCAGCCCCCGGCTCGGTAGCGCAGGTGCGTGAATCTGCAGCACAACTCACGCGTATGGCGAAGAGTTCAGCGGTAACCATGATTCTGGTTGGTCACGTCACCAAGGACGGGTCGTTGGCCGGGCCGCGTGTGCTGGAACATATCGTGGATACGGTGCTGTATTTCGAAGGTGATACCCACTCCAGTTTTCGCATGATACGCGCATTTAAAAATCGATTTGGTGCAGTAAATGAGCTTGGTGTGTTCGCCATGACCGAGAAAGGCTTGCGTGAGGTGAGCAACCCTTCCGCGTTGTTCCTGTCGCAGCATGGCGCGCAAGTTGCTGGTTCATGCGTGATGGTGACTCAGGAAGGTACGCGCCCGCTGCTGGTCGAAATCCAGGCCCTGCTGGATGAGGCGCACTCACCCAATCCGCGCCGTCTTTCATTGGGTCTGGAACAAAACCGCCTGGCCATGTTGTTGGCCGTACTGCACCGCCATGCAGGCATTGCTTGTTTTGATCAAGATGTATTTATCAACGCGGTGGGCGGTGTGAAAATTACCGAGCCTGGTGCCGACCTGCCCGTATTGCTGGCCATCGTTTCTTCGCTACGCAATAAACCTCTGCCAGAAAAATTGGTGGTGTTCGGTGAAGTCGGCTTGGCTGGTGAAGTACGACCGGTGCAGCGTGGTCAGGATCGCTTGCGAGAGGCCGCCAAGCTAGGTTTTACCTTGGCCATTATTCCCAAGGCAAACAAGCCGAAGCAAGAAATAGCAGGTATGGAAATTATTGCAGTGGAGCGGGTGGAAGATGCGGTGGCGAAAATGCGTTAGGAATGCTCAGTAATTAATTTAACAATTTGAATAATATGATTATAAGTTTTTTCATAAATGAGTGAGCCATTCGCCCAGAATCAGACTGGACGGATTTCAATCAATGTAATGGCTGATTTTATAGCATCCCGGTCACATTAAGTCGTGCATATCTTAATTGGACTGTAGCCTGCGCGGGCAAGTAATTCAAGGTTTCCCGGTCACTCGAACCCTAGCACATTCTCTGCCAGAAAATCGGGACCAAATCGCTCAATGAGAAAATCGATCTCGGCGAGCAGGCTCTCCTCCCCTTCTGCTTCGATGACTCCATTGCCAACCAGGTGGGCTAGTCCGCCCTCGGTCATGACCTCACGAACGGTACATAGAGTGGGTGCAATGTCTGCTTCGCTGTTGTCAAGAATCGATTCAATCACTTCGGACAGCTCCTGGCTCGCTTTGATAGCGGTGAAGTCAGCTGCGAAGGCATCCTCACCGAATTCATCGATCAGCGCCTCAATCTCGGCATAGAGTGATTCCTCGTCGCCAAAGTCATGCTGCTCCGCCTCGATACCCCGCGCGGCAAGCTGCTCCCGTAGCGTGTCGCGCACCAGTGCCAGTGTCACAGGCTCCTCGATATCGGGATCATTGGCAATCGCTTCCATGGCCTCCGCCAGCTCTTCACTGACGCGGCTTTCAGGTTCGATGGGTAGGGGCAAGATTAATCTCCTTCGCAAAAGGTTGTGGGTTAACCCGATTGGGATGTGGGCGGGTTATCGAGTTCAAGCTTGGACGTACTGACTTGATACGTCGGTCTGGAATGAGCCCACCAGCCTGCAAAAATGGATAGGAATTTAAAAGCATCTTTTCAATTTATGCGAATTGAAAGTACACTTTATCGATCCA
>JBDSEJ010000061.1:0-2443 GCA_039920105.1 Candidatus Nitrotoga sp.
GACTTCAACTGTCGGAACCATACTGCGTCAGTCTGATTACCCTGCTCATCGAACATAATGCAGGAAGCATCAAGATCAACGTCTTGAGTCTTGCTGCCAATGCCGAAGATGCCTTTGGTCTTCATAACATCCCAGCCAAGACCCATAATAACTTTTGTCAAAGTAACACCAGCCTCTTTGTCGAGGGATATTTTTTGGCCTTTTTGCAAATTAATCGACATGCTGATCTCCTTAAATAATTGAGTCGTTGATTGCTGTAAAGTTAGCTCAACCTACCTCGCGTTACGTCGCAAGAATAAGGTAAGACTTAAATTAATTTGTGACTGGTTCTGCTACCTGTAATTTATTTCTTTATCCAGGCGACAAAGGATTTGCGATTGCGTGAACAAACAAAAACCTTGCCCGAGCCGCTAAACCGCAACACTATGCCTTCGCCACTAGTCGCACTATTGACGAAATTGCCAATCATCCCGCCAAATCCGCCACCAGTGGCATTGCCGGTGGTCACGGAAATCTCGTATTTCAACTTATTATCCCAACACACGACATGGGAGTTATCGATAATCACATCCTTGTCAGGTGACACCTCGAGTTGAAACATTGAACCAAAACCTGATACAACAACCTGACCCTTTCCAGATGTTTCCATCACAAAGAAACCGCCAGACTGCGCAAACAAGGCGTTCCCAAGATTTTGCATGCGCACCTTCATTTCTGTGCCAGATGTTGCTGCCACGAAGGCTCCATCATTCAACAAATACTGTTGCACACCGACGTCAATAATTTCAAGAGCGCCGGGCAATACTGGTGACAGCAAGCAATCGCCATCACCATGTATCGCTTCAATGTGTTGTTGAAAGAACGACTCGCCGTTGGCAAATCGACGCATAATGGCGCTGCCGATACCGCCATTCATGCGGCCTTTGAGCTCAAGGTTGGTTTCCATCATCACCATCGCATCAGACTCGCAATATATCTTGTCGCCCTTTTTCATCGCAACATGCAAAAACGGATCAACATCGCCGGTTGAAGAAAAAACTGTCATGTCAAGATTTCCTAACGCAAAGATTTTGGTGGACGATATAATTTATGAGAGAAAACCCATTTATTGATGTCAGCTTTAACCCGCCTGTATGCTTCGATTCTCCGAACCGTACAATGCTTGCATCAGTACGAGATAGATATACGAAGCTGTTGGGATCATCCTGATTTCATGAAACATCACCCACCGCAAGTGCCGTGGGATTAGTTGAATTCATCTTGCAGCACAATCAGGATGACTTACCGACCAAATTCAGCCAGACAGGCAAAACTCAATGGATATTACGCTGGCAATACCTGCTCGAAAAAATCCTATAAAATCAGCCATCGAATAATTTAATTAGACCCTCCTATTAACAAAGGAATTCGGATATTCTAATCAATCTATTCTCTGGCCGACTCCATAGATAACATCCATCGTCTTCCGACGTAAGACCGTTGCAAGCATTGTCGTGTCAAACTTGATTAAGCACTGGCACCGAAAGACCGTGCGAGAGGACCCAGACCACCTGCGAAACCCTGCCCAACTGCCTTGAATTTCCATTCTGCACCAGCACGATAGATTTCGCCGAAGATCATTGCTGTTTCTGTCGAACTATCTTCCGACAAGTCGTAGCGTGCGATTTCCTTATCGCCATTCGCATCGAGACAGCGAATGTATGCCTTACTAACCATACCAAAATTTTGTTTACGCGACTCAGCGTCATGAATAGTAACGGTGATTGAAATCTTGTCAATTTCAGGCGGAACCAAGGACAAGTCAATCATGATTTTTTCATCATCACCTTCACCCACCCCGCTTGTATTGTCACCAGCGTGAGAGACTGAACCATCCGTCGATTTCATATTGTTATAAAAAATAAAATCAGTATCGGAGCGAATCTTACCGTCTGTCTTCAGCATGAACGCACTACCGTCAAGATCGAACGCCGCGCCGTCAGTTGTGCGGGGATCCCAACCGAGTCCGACCACCATCTTCTTGAGGGACGGTGCTTCTTTACTCAGATTGATGTTGCCACCTTTTTGCAGACTAATTGCCATGAGCTATTCTCCTTAATGAAGTTTATAAAAGATACGCTTTTACCTACTATTGCAACATTGCCTACCTATTGCAACATTGCTTACTGCACAGGCGCCGCTATGAATACGCAGCGCGATAAAACCTCTTGCATAAACTTAACTTCACTTTAATTCCAAACGTTTGTAGCGAACAGAAGACCATAAAGCCAAACCGATGAAGACAACGCCCGACAAACCCGTGATCCACTCTGGGATATGAAACTTCACGCTTGCCAACATGATCAACGCCAGGATACCAATCGCATAATGCGCACCATGCTCCAAGTAAACATATTCTTCCAACGTGCCTTTACGAACCAAAAAAATCGTCATCGAACGCACG
>JBDSEJ010000062.1:0-7445 GCA_039920105.1 Candidatus Nitrotoga sp.
GATGAAGAAAGTGCGGGAGAAGGAACGAAGGCAAAGGAAATTTCATCTATGCCGCAAGACATGCCTGCCTCATCTTCGACTCCTGAACCGGCTATCCCAACCTCTCCCACTTTTGAAAAAGGTGATCTGCACGCCAAAGTAGTTGTCCTTGGCGCCGGCCCCGGTGGCTATGCGGCAGCCTTCCGGGCTGCCGATCTGGGCAAACAGGTAATACTAATTGAGCGCCACTCCAAGCTGGGCGGGGTGTGTCTGAATGTAGGCTGCATCCCGTCAAAGGCGCTGTTGCATGTAGCCAAAACGATCACCGAGGCTGATGAAATTTCGCATCACGGCGTAACTTTTAGCAAACCGACGATCGACATCAATAAAATCCGTAGCTGGAAGGAAAGCATTATCGCCAAGCTAACCGGCGGTTTAGTCGCATTATCCAAGCAGCGCAAAGTTCAAGTAGTGTACGGTGTGGCGAAATTCAGCTCGCCTAACAGCGTCACAGTTGAAACCAGCGACGGTAGCAAAAATATCACGTTTGATAATGCCATCATTGCAGCAGGCTCCAGCGTGACGCGCATTCCCGGCTTTCCGTACGATGATCCACGCTTGATAGATTCCACCGGTGCATTGCTGTTGCAGGATATCCCTGAACGAATGTTGATTATAGGTGGGGGCATCATCGGCTTGGAGATGGCTACGGTATATGACGCGCTAGGCTCCAAAGTTTCTGTGGTCGAACTGGCCGACGGCCTGATTCCCGGTGCCGATCGTGACCTTGTGCGTGTATTGCACAAGCGCATCGAAAAACGTTACGAAGCAATTTATTTGAAGACCAAAGTCACCAAAATTGAGGCCAAGAAGGAAGGACTGAATACAGTCTTTGAAGGTGACAATGCACCACAACCGCAACTATACGACCGTGTCCTGCTCGCTGTAGGACGTCGTCCAAACGGACTCGAAATTAACGCAGAGGCGGCGGGCGTTGTAATCAATGAACGCGGCTTCATCCCGGTGGATAAACAACAGCGCAGCAATATACCGCACATATATGCTGTCGGCGACATTGTTGGCGACCCCATGTTAGCGCACAAGGCAACGCATGAAGGCAAGGTGGCGGCGGAAGTCATTGCCGGGCATAAAGCCAGCTTCGACGCGCTCACTATCCCGTCTGTGGCTTATACTGATCCGGAAATCTCCTGGATGGGTCTGACTGAAACACAGGCTAAAGCACAGGGCATCACCTATGAAAAGGCGGCCTTTCCGTGGGCGGCAAGCGGCCGTGCATTATCGATGGGACGCGCAGAAGGGCTTACCAAGCTGCTGTATGACCCGCAAACAAAATGTATTCTCGGTGCAGGCATCGTGGGCAGTAATGCAGGTGAACTGATCGCCGAAACCGTGCTTGCACTGGAAATGGGTGCGGACATGGAAGACATCGGCCTGACTATCCACCCGCACCCCACGTTGTCGGAAACTGTCGGCTTCGCAGCAGAAATTGCTGAAGGCAGTATTACTGACCTCTACATGCCGCGCAAAAAATAAGGACAAATCAAAAAAATTAGCGGCATCCATAAGCTAAATTAATACGCCTGCTTTACCGTGGCTTAAAAATGATCTGGAACTAAAATACGATAATAATTACCGCTTGCCGCCCAAGATCGAACCCAGTACACCACGAATAATTTGCCGCCCAAATGATGAGCCAATGGCACGGGCGGCACTCTTGGCAAACGCCTCACCTATACCTTCACGACTCCTTGTTGTGCTGCCACCGAATATGCTTCCCAACATCCCGCCAAATCCAGTATCGTCACCCGCCCCTGCTTGCGTTGCACCAGCAGCCTGTGTTGTTATGCCTTCTGCGGGTTTATTGCCAGCACGTTTCTTGATATTTTCATAAGCCGATTCGCGATCCACTGTTTTTTCATAGTGACCGACAAGCAGCGAGCCTTGAATAATGGCTTTGCGCTCTGCTTCATTAATCGGGCCGATTTGGGCCTGTGGCGGAACTATCAGGGCACGTTCAACAACCGCCGGGCGGCCTTTTTCGTCAAGAAATGAAACAAGCGCTTCGCCTACGCCCAGCGTAGTAATTACGACTGCTTCATCCAGATTGGGATTGTCATGCATGGTTTCAGCGGCAGCTTTCACAGCCTTCTGATCGCGTGGGCTAAAGGCGCGTAGCGCATGCTGCACACGGTTACCGAGCTGCCCCAGCACCTTATCCGGTACGTCTGCGGGGTTTTGGGTGACGAAATAGACACCTACGCCTTTGGAACGAATCAAACGTACCACCTGTTCGATTTTATCCAGCAGTGCTTCCGGGACATCGTTAAACAGTAAATGAGCCTCGTCGAAGAAAAATACCAGCCGGGGCTTAGCGAGATCACCTGCTTCCGACAAATTCTCGAATAACTCGGAAAGCAGCCACAGCAGCATAATAGAATACACTTTTGGTGAAGACATCAGTTTATCGGCGGCCAGGATGTTAATCATGCCGTAGCCATCGGCATCGGTCTGCATCAAGTCGGCAATATTGAGCATCGGCTCACCAAAAAAACTTTCGCCGCCTTGCATTTCAATTTGCAACAGGCCGCGCTGAATTGCACCAACACTGGCGGTGGAGATGTTGCCGTATTCAGTAGTAAAATCAGCAGCATTGTCACCAATGTCCTGCAGCATTGCGCGCAGATCCTTTAAATCAAGTAATAACAACCCATTATCATCGGCGACTTTGAACACTAATGCCAGCACGCCCTGCTGCACTTCGTTCAAATTCAACATACGCCCGATAAGCATCGGCCCCATGTCAGAAATAGTCGCACGCAGTGGATGGCCCATGGTTCCGAATACATCCCAAAATGTGACTGGATAGGCGCGATTAACAAAATTTTCCAGATCGAGTTGCTCGACCCTTTCGGCGACCTTTTGATTATTACCACCCGCCTTACTCAAGCCGGACAAATCTCCCTTGATATCAGAAAGAAATACTGGCACTCCAATGCGGCTAAAGGATTCTGCAAGTGTTTGCAGTGTGACAGTCTTACCAGTTCCTGTTGCACCTGTTATCAGCCCATGGCGATTGGCCATTTGCGGCAGTAGAAAAAGTTCTTGCTGGTTATTTTTAGCGATCAGTAGCGGTTCGCTCATAATGACTCCGAGTTAATTTGATAATTCTGTAAAAATGTATGATAGCTTGAATGCACTAATACAGAGTACTCAAGCGAAAATGACAAGGTGAATTCTGTTTCGCAAGACAGGAAAACTATGTATCCTCAACACCACGCTTGTTGACACACTTTAAAAAAGTGCTCAATACCAAATCTGCGCGCTTCCCAAAGACTTTACAATAGCTACATAACAGGAGAACATTATCATGACTCGATATATGATCCAAAGCATTCTAATGGCCTTTAGCACATTTGCAGCTAGCCATGCTTACGCCATTAATTTTGGTGATTTAATCAACAAAGAAATTGGCAATCTGAACAAACCCTCCACACAAAACCCAGAGCCTGCAGTTACTAGCAACAAACCAGCAACAACTGGAACACTAAAATCTGCGGCAAATTTGGCCAGTTTCAGCAAGCTTGATCAAGTCGGCAGCTTGAAGCAAGCCCTTATTCAGGGTGCAGAAACTGCAGTTGCCAATCTTGCCAAAGATAATGGTTACCTCGGTAATGAAAAGGTACGGATTCCGCTGCCGGAAAGTCTGCAAAAGGCGGATGGCTTATTACGTAAGTTTGGCATGGAAAAATATGCCGACGACTTGACTACCTCTATAAATCGGGCCGCCGAAGCAGCGGTTCCAGAAGCAAAAGATCTTTTAGTTGGTGCAGTCAATAAAATGAGTGTGGAAGATGCCCAAGGCATACTCACGGGTGGTAATGAGGCCGCCACACAATATTTCCGCAAGAACACTGAAACTGCGTTGGCAGCAAAATTTAAACCTATCGTGGCAACGTCGATGCAAAAAGTGAAGCTCGCGGAAACCTATAATCAGTTCGCTGCAACGGGTGCGCAATTTGGATTAATAGATGAGCGGGATATAAAAATGGATGACTACATTACCCGCAAGGCAATGGACGGCTTATATCTGATGATGGCCGAACAGGAAAAAGCGATTCGCGCAAACCCGCTTGAAGCAACGGGTAATCTGGCGAAGAAAATTTTTTCGGCGATCAAGTTTTAACCAGTCTGTTATTTATGTCTAGTGGGGAGGGATTTTTGGAGAATCCACCGATTTTCTGAATATGACTGAATCTACCAGTCTGCTATCGCTTTTCATTAGCAGCTTCCTCGCCGCCACCTTGCTTCCCGGTGGCTCTGAAGTTGTACTGGTCAGTGTACTGACTGTGTACCCGGAATTATTCTGGCCTGCGCTTTTGCTCGGAACGCTTGGTAATACGCTTGGTGGCATAGTGTCATTCGGTATGGGTTGGTTGTTACCACAAACCCATAAGCTCAAACATGTGGATAAAATACAGCACTATGGCTCACCTGCATTACTGCTTGCCTGGGTGCCATTACTTGGTGATGCGCTGTGCCTGGCTGCCGGATGGCTAAGGCTTAATCCATGGCAGGCTGCGTTATTCATGGCGATAGGTAAATTCGTGCGTTACTGGGTAATTGCAATCGCAATCCAAATTTAAACAAAAGGAGCCGAGCGGAAAACTCAAGATCTGTGACTTCTGCACCGCCTCCTTACTGTAGAGTTTACCCGTGAATAATCGGTAGGTTATCCACTTTTTGACCGAGCAAACTCCTCAAATTGATCGGCTGGCAATGGCTTGCAATAATAATAGCCTTGCAACTCATCACAACCTTGTTCCCGCAGGAACGATAGTTGCCCCGCTGTTTCCACTCCTTCGGCGATGGTTTGCAGTCCAAGACTCTTCGCCATATTGATAACGGCACTAACGATAGCCCTGTCTTCTGGATCGGTGCAGATGTCGCGCACGAAGGAGTAGTCGATCTTGAGTTTGTATACCTTGAATTTTTTCAGGAGGCTTAGTGAAGAATAACCGGTGCCAAAATCATCTATCGACATACGTACGCCGCGTTCGTGCAATTTATTCATCACGGCAATAGCATTTTGCGGGTCGTGCATTGCTACACCCTCGGTCAGCTCCAGCTCCAGATACTTTGGCGGCAGGCCCTCTTCGTCAAGCATACGCGTGATCAGATTAAGCAAGTCTGGATGGCGGAATTGAACTGCGGAAAGGTTCACCGCCATAACCATTGGGGCCAGGCCATTCCGCATCCAGGATTTTGCCTGCCGCACCGCATGCCTCAGTACCCACTCCCCAATCGGCAGGATCAGGCCACTTTCTTCTGCGACGGGGATGAATTCCGCTGGCGAAACTGAACCAAGCTCCGGATGTGTCCAGTGTAGCAAAGCTTCCACCCCAACGATGCGGCCGTCCCCCACCGATACCTGCGGTTGGTAAAAGATCTGAAGTTGATCGCGTTCAATCGCTTGGCGCAAAGCATTGACCAACCTCAAATGGCGTGCCGAACGAATCTGCATCTCTGCAGTAAAGAAACAGTAGCTATGACGGCCTTCATGCTTGGCGCGATACATTGCGGAATCTGCGCTTTTGGAAAGTGATTCCAGATCCGTGCCATCACCCGGATAAAGCGCAATGCCAACTGAACCCGTTACGTTCAGATCATACTGTTCTATCTGGCAGGGTTCGGCGATAACATCCAGCAGTTTCTGCGCCACAATGGTCGCTTCATGTGCATCGACGCCATAAAGCAAGAAGATGAATTCGTCCCCTCCAAGGCGCGACACCATGTCTTCCTCACGAAGCACCAATCGTAATCGTTTGGATAGCTCAACCAGCAAAGCATCACCGACACTGTGGCCGAGAGTATCGTTTATATCCTTAAAGTGATCGAGATCAAGGAACATTAACGTCACCGGTTTTTGACTCCGCTGCGCCAAACTAATGACAGACTTGGCGTGACTGTTCAGTTGAACTCTGTTTGGCAGGCCGGTGAGCGCATCGAAATGCGCCAGAAATTGGATACGATTCTCGGCTTCCTTGCGTGCAGTGACGTCTCTGGTAATACCAAGCAGCATAGAGATTTGGCCATTCGCATTACTTAATGGCGCGGCATGGGTTTCAAGCCAGCGTTGGGTTCCTTTGAACCCTTTTATTTCGAACTCAAGGATACAACTTTCGCCACTCATCACGCGCTGATGCATGGCAATAAAGGAATCGAAATATTCTGAAAGAATAAAGTCTACGAGATTATGCTTCTGCAACTCCTCTATATTAGCTGCTTCGAGCATGGCAAGGCCCGTAGCATTCATTTCCATGATTTGACCGCCGCTGCCTAGTACCATTATGCACTCAGGCTCCGTCTCGATAATGGTCCGCAAGCGCTGCTCGCTTTCCCGCAAGGCTTCTTCTGCCCGCTTACGCTGCGCCTCGTGCTCAAAGCTTTTCAGCGCATAGTCTATGTCCATAGCCATTCCCACCAGCAAATTACGCACATTTTCGTCGAAAGCGTTGTCCACATCGGTATAGAGGGTTAAAACTCCGGCAACGTCCCCATTCCGATGCAGCGGAAGCGCCGCAGATGACGTCCACCCAAACCGTGCTCCGTGCTTATGCCACTGAGTGGTGATAGGGTCATGCTGAAAATTTTGGCACCAAAATGGCGAGTCCTCACGGAACGCAGAGCTGGTCGGTCCACGGCCATATGGTTCACTAGCTTCCACTGGAATCTGTAACCCTTTCAGATATTCCACGCCACTACCAAAGGAAGCAATAGGCATAATATGTTTGCTATTTCCTTCATGCACGCCTATCCATGCCATATCCATGCCACCGAAAGACACTACAACGCGGCAGACTTGAGCGAACAACTCTTCCTCGCTGGTACAGCGCACAATAGCCTGGTTACACTTGCTCAATGCGGCATAAAGCTTGGTCAAGCGTTGATTTTTTGCTTCTGCTTCCTTGCGCTGTGCATCTATTCTGGCCAGGCTGATCTGGGTTTCCGACAACCAATCCAGCACGCTATTCTCCTTGCCTTTGGCGACCGAAATGACGGATGAAAAATTTCCACTGCCAAGGTGGGCGATGCGCTTATGTAGCTCTTGCACTGAGGCGCCAAGAGTTGCATACAAGTTCCGCTGAAATTTCCAGAACAGGTAAGCCAGTAACAAGCCAAACAAAATAAAGGTCGCACACATTAGTGTGGCGTAGGTTTTTGCGGTATAAACGGCCTCTAGCGTACGCTGACCCATCATATTTTGAAACTGACTTATCGGCCGCATAATGCTTGCCTTGGCTTGGCGGTAGGCTGCGTCATGCAGCATTAAGGCAGCATTGATGCGATTTGACTCCGTCGGCGGGTTGGTCAATTCGACCAGCTCCATTGCGGCAAATTCGGTACGCGTGAGCATATCCGAATTGGTTTTGGCCTCCACCAGCTTA
>JBDSEJ010000063.1:0-2489 GCA_039920105.1 Candidatus Nitrotoga sp.
GCGGGTACTGGGGCAGATTCTGCCGGGCTGCTCAGTGGTGCGCTGTCCGTCCGATCACCCGCGCTATGCCGAGATGCTGGTGGTGATTTTTCCCGGCAATGTCGGTGACGATAATGCACTGGCCTTGGCCTATCACCGATTGACTGGGATAAGATAATCACATTGGGACTCCTCTCCTGTGCAAACAATACTTTTTTGGCTTGTGGGTCGGAAAAAATGCGGTGTAAAATAGTTACCCGCACATGCATGGCGTGCTCCTTTTCACAAACTGGTCATTACAAAAAGAGACAGTAAGACTGACATTCACATGCCGTTTTAGAGTGGAAGTTACGTTATAATTTACTGAAATGATGAGGATACTTGAGGGGGGCACTTCAGTAGTCAGACTGCTTCGAGAGTCGTCAGTCACTTCGCCCTGCTCTGAAACCTACATTCGCGCGGCTGAATATTTCGGCAAATCAGGAAACATTTATAATGCATTATTATTTCATAACAGGAACATCTTCTGGTTTGGGTAAGGCTATTGCAGAGGCATTGTTGCAACGCGAAGATGTATTTGTATATGGAATTTCACGAACATCTTCACTCTCTCATGCGCACTACAAACATGTGTTTGCAGACTTGAGTAAACCGTCTCAACTGTCATCCATTTTTGAATTATTTGAAGCGACATTCACCAATCAGGATTCCTTGTATCTGATTAATAATGCAGGCATGATTCATCCAATCAGGTATCTTGGAGACTTTACAGCGGAAGAGATTTTATTGCTTATGCACGTAAATCTCATAAGCCCAATACAACTAATGAATGCTTTTTTGAAAATTCCACAGGGAGTAAAAAGGAGAATCGTTATAAATATATCTTCAGGCGCTGCATCAAAAGTAACCGATGGTTGGTCTTTATATGGTTCATCGAAGGCAGCCCTCGACCACGCATCTCTTCATGCAGCTAAAGAGATGGAGCTAAATGGTACAGCAAATATTCATATTTTTTCAGTAGCACCCGGGGTTATAGATACACCTATGCAAGCGAAAATTAGAGATGTTTCAAAACATTCATTTTCTATGAAAGATCGATTTATAGAATTACATGAAACCAATTCATTGGATGCTCCTGAACTAGTCGCACAAAAATATTTGAAAATACTAGATGCACCTCAAGATTTCCAAAAAGTTGTTTTTTCTGCACGAGGAATTTAACAATCCTTCAACCTAAATCATTTTAGAAAATAACAAATATAATTGCAACTATATGATATTGCTATTCTTTAAATAATCTCATTCGTAAAACAAATACATGACTTTGCCTAGATCACACTCTTTCTCAGAACAGTTACGTTCAACCGAATAGCTCCATCTGGGTGTCTGCCAACTCTATTATTCACGTCTGGCAGCAAACATTTTTTGCTTACTTGGTGCGGCTTCCTTTGCTCGATAATGTT
The DNA here is from genome assembly GCA_039920105.1 of Candidatus Nitrotoga sp. Classification (GTDB taxonomy): domain Bacteria; phylum Pseudomonadota; class Gammaproteobacteria; order Burkholderiales; family Gallionellaceae; genus Nitrotoga. The sequence goes on from JBDSEJ010000063.1 coordinate 1,443, forward strand.
GTTAGTGTTGTTGGTGATGCCAGCCTCTCAGCTTCACTCAGCAAAAATTGATTGAATGCATGCGCGGCAGTGGAAAGCCGTTTATTCTTTCGATGTACGATATGCCAGTGACGCATGATGGGAAAATGATCCACATTTAGCACTTGCAGACGCTTGATTTCCAGCTCCAGCTCGATGCCATGCATGGAGATAATGCCTAACCCCATACCGGCTTGCACCGATTGCTTGATTGCTTCATTAGTGTCCATTTCCATATGAGTTGGTAATTTCAAATGGTGACTGGCGAAATACCGTTCAACCACACCGCGTGTGCCTGACCCTTGCTCACGCAGCAAAAATGTTTCTTGAGCCAATTGCTTTGCCCTGATGTTACGTTCCTTGGTCAAAGGGTGGTTGAGTGCAGCGATGACGACCAGCGGGTTCTGCATAAACGGCTGTGAGAGCATGTCCGCACCTTCCGGTGGCTGGCCCATGATGGCAAGATCGGCACTATTATCGGCGAGCAATCTAATTACCGCATCGCGGTTGGCAACATGCAGGCTTACGCTGATTTTGGGGTATTGCTGGATAAATTTTGCCAATAACTGAGGCATGAAATAGCTGGCCGTGCTGACTGCAGAGATATTCAAACGGCCATGTTCCAGCCCCTTCATTTCGCTGAACATCGCGCTCATTTCATCAAGTTGCTGCGCAATGTTGCGAGTGTAATGCAGCATTTCCTGCCCTGCTTCGGTCAATTGTATTTGCTTGCCCACTCGGTCAAATAGAGGTAAGCCGACACTGTGTTCAAGTTGCTTGATTTGCATAGAAACGGCTGGCTGGCTGAGATACAATTCCTTGGCCGCACGTGAATGACTTAAATGCCGTGCTACGGCATCGAAAATTTTAAGCTGACGGATAGTTAAATGTGACACCATCTGATTATAAACAATCCTTATAGTTAACATCAATATAATTGACTATTATTTATGGGTTAAATTAGGTACTGTACATCCTACGTGCTGAAACAAATACCCATTAATCGTGGTGAGTATTGCCTGGCGGCTT
>JBDSEJ010000064.1:0-2752 GCA_039920105.1 Candidatus Nitrotoga sp.
CAATCGAATCGAAACGTTGTTACTGTTCTGGTTTACTCCGGCGACATCGAGCTTGCCGTCGCCGTTAAAGTCGCCGACCGCCACCGAGAAGGACCCAGGCCCCATTGCATAATCAGTCTTGGGCAGAAAGGTGCCATCTCCATTGCCGAGAAGAATTGAAACGCTGCTGCCTCCATTGTTAGCTATAGCCAGATCAAGTTTATCGTCGCCACTTAAATCTCCGACAACGATGCCTTGAGGTGCGCTTCCTGTAGTAAAGTTGGTCGCTGACTGAAATATACCATTGCCATTGCCGAGCAAAATGGAAACGTTGTTGCTACCTGGGTTGGTCACCGATATATCGAGATTGCTGTCTGCATTAAAATCACCGAGTGCTATCCAGTATGGATTTACGTTAACTGGATAGGTGACCGCCGGGGCTAACGTTACGGCTGCTTGAGCGTTCCATCCCCAGCAAGCGATGATCCAGAAGCCCATTAAATACCACCAAGACGGCGTAATTTTTGGGGTGCAACCGCGAAAGGCGTTGTGAAGGGGAATGCAAGTCAACTTAAGTAATAGAGTCATATCGTGTAAAAGAAATGTCAGGTAAGTTTAAAAGAAATTATATTTTCCTTAAGTGACAGGTATTTCGGTTCACAAATGATCGACGGTATAAATTAGTGGATGCACTCAATCGCGCCGAAGTATAAACTCGATTGAGTCAGATTAGTGAGAGTTTTAACTATTTAAATCAAAAACAAAGCAACAGTCAGCCATTCCCAAACCTCAGTGGATATGATCATTTATGTATTCTTCAAAGATCTTTAGGGCCACTAAAGTTGATCCTTCAGCGCATCAAGACTATAAATGATGCGGTTATGGGAATGATTCTCACGCATTTGACCCCACACCTGCTCGACTGAATTGGGATCAGGGATAGGGTTGCAAAGGTAATAGTTTCATAATCTATGGCGATTTGAGTAATCCACTGGAGCGCCAGATGGTGCCATCGAGCACAATTATGATTGTGTCGTTGGGGGGGCATAAGGAGTTGGGAGCCCAGAATCAACGCAGGTATTTGATGCGCCCAAAACTTGCCTGGTTATGAATTAACCGTCGGATCGTTTAGCTTTTGGCCCAGTAATGGCGGATTGTTTTTTAGACTTCGTGGGACACAGGATCATTCTGCGGGTGCTTCTTGTGAGGTGCGAATTTTCGTCAGTTGTGCCGATGCAGCAATTGGTACAGCGATGACAGCGCTACCTTACGCCCCAGCACCACTTCGAGTTGGGTTAAATCTGGCGCACCAGGAAAAAGTCGCCCATCCTGGCAACCTTCAACAACAATTTTGATTGGTTTGGCTTTGCGTTTAGAGATGAAGTGCTCTCAGTGGCTTCATCCGCGCAGTGATTTACCTTTATCGCTTATTGCGCCATCTGTAATAAATTGGTTACGCAAACGACACGTCCAACCTTTGGACACTCCGATGGCATGCGCTGTTTGCTTAAGTTTCATACCGTATCTGAGTGGCAAAACAACCACCTGTAGATTGAGTTTTGGGAAGACCGGGGTTATATTTTTTGTATTTAATTGCAGTAATTAAACTAGTCGCAATTTTTAGATTTGATAGCCGAGTAACCTGATAATAGCTTTTCTGATTATCATGCGGAAAGATTTTTCAGACATCCCGGTGGTGGATAACGGAACCGAAATATCAACTCCACCCTCGGGTGTAATTTTGTCGGGGATGTAAAATGACGATGGAAAACGCATTGCGTCAGTTTTTTCAGCGAAGTACAGAACGATCAAATCACAAGGAAAATGCCGTTATTATGTTGTATTTTATAGATTAATATTTTTATATATTAACAATTTCTTGGTGCTATTATTTGACTTCTGTATCAATGGTAATGGTTATGTCCTTTTGACCGGTTTTCACCGGTTTTGAAAATCCTTCCAGATCTTTTGGGCTAGAAATTACGTTCCCCGACTTTGATATGCGTGCACCAACGATAACATTGGCTACAGAAGATAAATTCAAGCCAGGCATCATTGACATGCTGTCATCCAGCGTAAAATCAAACGGCAATTCCTTAACAGTCTCACGCATAACGGCCAGTGGAGGTTTACGTTCACCTCCCACTGCCCGGGCGAAAATAAATATCGTGTCGGTATCTGCGGTTCGCTCTTTTAAGGCAGGATCAAGGCGTACCGTTCCACTCACCGATCCATTTGTAACTTTTGATTCAGCCGAAAAGGCTCTGTCACCTGCTGGAGCGGTTGCTTCTGGGGGCAGTCCGGCCAACCCACGTGCTTCACTAATGCTGGCGCTGATCGAGGCCACCACAGGAGAGTCTGCCGGCAACAAATTGATAATCTTTTGCCACCAATTAACGGCGTCTTGATAGTCCTTGCGTTCGAAAGCTGCAGAGCCTGCCAGAGACAATGCCTTAAGGTTGCCTGGATCGATTTTCAGCGCCTGCCGGACTATTTTTTCTGGTTCGCCTTGCAGGGTCTGCTTGAGCATGGCCAGCATATCGGCGTGATCGGTCAATAAATCGGCGTTGTCAGGTTGTAGTTCTGCAGCGCGGGAGTAAGCTGCGCTGGCATCCTGATAGCGATTCAAGGCGGTGTAGGAGCGGGCAAGCATCACCCAGCCATCGGCGTTGTCCGGCTCCGCTTTAAGCCGTTCCGCAAGCCACGTGACCATTGCCTCAAATTGTTCAGGTGTGGCCGGATGTGCTTCGTCAACGGCTGCTGTCGGAATTTG
>JBDSEJ010000065.1:0-4192 GCA_039920105.1 Candidatus Nitrotoga sp.
ATTTGAAGATGATCATTGGGTTAAACCACGAATTCATGGCTGAAGAGCCCTTAAACTTTTGTTCGGCACCAATATCAAAACCAATCGTGGCGGCAACCTCATTATTCAGCTGGAAAATACCATAAAAATTATGGAAATAACGCATTTTCCTAACACTATCAGGCTTGTCATTTCCAATAAATGTGCTGCTGTTCAAGGTCACTTTTGACGAAGGCTTATAAGTAACCTGAGTACCAAATGAAGGGGAAGAATTTCCATCAACACGTTGAATATGTTGCCAACCATTCACAACTAATGCGCTCAAAAACCATACTTCATTTTCTGATGTATAACTAACTTTAGCGCCAGTTTCATAATAAGGCGCGCTATCCGCTGCTATGCTTCTGGTCAAAGTCCAATTATCTTTACCTGTAGCGCTTTCGAAACCCAGATGTGAAGAAAATACACCGGCATCAAGCCACAGGTTATTATTTTTAGAAAGCTTTATCCCTACATTGCTTTCATAGATATTATTTAACGTACCAGGCTCCGATGCATAATTAGCTTGCATATAACTACCACCAGCTAATGCGAGATTAGCTCTGAAACTATCAGTACTGAAAGCTCCTTTCACATAAGCCAAATTCACTGAAACTTCATCACTTTTGTTATAGCTGTAAATAAAGGGTGACTTTGTGTTATTGGCAGGTTTATTAAAATCGGAGGTATAGTACGTTTCTACATAACCGTTAATGGTTAACGCAGTATCCAATTTTTGGTCTTCCGCGTGAGAAAAGGTGCCTGCAGTCGAAGCTATCACTGCGATATTGCAAATTAATTTCTTCATGAAGATCTTTTACTAGAGAGCATGTTCAGGTTTTGTACCGCCACAATTAAAAGTGCACCCGAAAGTAAGTTGGGAAGTCCAATTCGCAGTAGACATACTAATTCTTGATTGGCTTGTCACTGGGTTTTGAAGAGACAATCTCGTAATTGCGTATTGAAAATGTTCTTCACACCAGATAGTTAAGAGAAAACAAACTATAGACGTGACACTTAGGTCTGATCGGTTATTCTTTCAGAATGTCGATAAATGATCCAACTTCAGTTTTATTTTTTATTTTTCGCTTATTTGCTTAAACAGATTGCAATACCTTTAATGGCGACATGTGCGCTACGCGTCGCGTTGCCAGCCATCCTGCCAAGGTTACCGTAATGATCCCACCGCCCACACCTACCAACCAGATTAAAGCGCTCGAATGGTAAGGAATTTCAAGTACTCTGATTGCCAGCACCCAGCCTAGCAAAGTTCCACCTGCAGCTGCAAATAGGCCACTCAATGCGCCCAGCACGGCAAACTCGTTCAAATGTAGTCGCTGCAAATAACGGCTGTCTGCCCCCAATGTACGCAATATGGCGGCCTCTTGAATACGCTCGTCTTGCGTGGCGAGCAGCGCGGCATATAGCACAGCCAAGCCACTCAACAGAGTAAACAGGAATACAGCGCTCATGGTTTTGGCTATCTGGTCCATGATTTGGCGGATTTGTTCAATCACCGCATCAGTATCGATCAGCAACAAATTGGGGAAAGCTTTGATCAACGCATCACCTGCCTGCGCCTTATCAGCTGGTAAATAAAAGCTGGTCAAGTAACTGGCCGGATAATCTATCAGCAGATCGGGGGCAGTTATTACGTAAAAATTCACTTGCATGGAATCCCATTGAACTTTACGCAGGTTTACCACTTGCGCACTGAACTGAGTGCCGGCCACATCATAAGTCAGGGTGTCACCTATGTTGATACCCAACGTTTTGGCTATCCCCTCTTCCACCGACAACACCGATGAAGTGCCCTGCTCCCACCATACGCCCTGTACCAAGGCATTATCAGTTGGTAAATTATCCGACCAAGATAAGTTGAACTCGCGTTCAACTAGCCTACGGGCACGCGTTTCAGAGTAATTGTTCCCGTTAACCGCCTGGTTATTGATTGCTATCAGACGACCACGCACCATGGGGAATAATTGTGGCGCGGGTAATTGCTGCTGTGTGAAGAATTTTTTTATCGCGGCAAGCTGATCGGGTTGAATGTTGACAACAAAACGATTCGGCGCATCAGGCGGCATGCGTCCACGCCAACTTTCCATCAAGTCTGCACGCACGAAAGTAAGCAGCAGCAAGGCCATGCCCCCTAAACTTAGCGCCACAATCTGCAGCGCATTCGTGCGCCCGTGTCTGGCCAAATTCGCAAAGGCATGACTCCTGCGCAGTGGAAGCCATGTCAAAAAATGCACGGCAATCCATGCCAGCAGGCCAAACAACAGCATGCCAGCTGTCAACCCCGCCAACACTGTCAAGCCCAGCTTGAGTGACCCCGCCTGCCAAAGGAATAACCCACTCAGCACAGCAGCGCCTGACGCATACAGCAAGCCGGTGCGCGCCTGTGGCATACCCAATTCACGACGGATAACGCGTAACGGAGATACACTTTTCAGTTGCCACAAAGGCAAAAAGGTGAATCCAAGCAATAGCGCCATGCCGCTGGCTGCAGCCTGCCACAATGGAAGCCAGCCCGGCGGGGGCAAAGTTGCCTCACGCATGGACTCAATGGACTGCACCAGTAAAGACTGAGCCGCAAAACCAAGCAAACCACCCAACAATACCGCAACTACACCAAGCAACAGAAACTGGTAAATAAAAATACGCAATACCTGCGCCTGTGTTGCCCCCAAACAGCGCATCATGGCGCAAGTGTCGAGATGACGTTTGATGAAATGGCTCGCTGCCAGCGCCATAGCAACACCTGCCAGCACTACCGCAGTAAGCGCCGCCAGCCCTAAAAAATGTTCAGCACGCTCTAACGCAGTTCGAATTTCCGGACGCGCATCACGCACACCCTCCAGCTTCTCACCTACTGCCAGCTGTCCTTCCAGCAAGACACGCAAGTCGGCAAGCTGTTTAGAGTCACCTGCAAACAAAATCTTGTAGTTAATCCGGCTGCCAGGTTGAACAAGGCCGCTAGCAGGCAAATCAGCTGCATTGATCAGCACACGTGGTGCAAAACTGGCAAAGCCGACAGACTGATCCACGTCGCGTACCACGCGCGCGCCCACACGCATGTGCAGCGCGCCGATAACAACTTCATCGCCCAGCTGCAATCCCATACGTTGCAGCAAACGCTTGTCCGCCCACACTGTACCGGGCGCTGGTATGCCTTGCGCAACATGCTGGGTGCCATCATCGATGTGAATTTTGCCACGCAGCGGATAGCCTTCTTCCACCGCCTGAATTTCCGCCAGCACGTTTTGTTGATCATGAACCACCATACTGGGGAAAGTTGCAACTTCGACCACTCGCAGACCCAGTTGCAGCGCGGCTGCCCGATAATCTGGTGGGAATGAATGTGTGGCGACAAGACGCAGATCGGCTCCCAAAAGGGTAGCAGCTTCCTGCTGCAATGCCAGACTAATCCGGTTGGCAAACAGACCCACAGTAGAAATACTACCCACCGCCAGCACCAAAGCGATAAGCAGCACGCGCCATTCCCCATTGCGCCAGTCTCGCCGCAGCATAAGCCATGACAGATGCAATGTATTCACGGCACAATCCGCCCTGCCGCCAAATGCAATTGCCGACCACACTGCTGCGCTAGAGCTACATCATGAGTAACTAATATAAGAGTGGTGCCTTGCACACCATTTAACTCCAACATTAGATCAATGATCTGGCCGCCAGTGGCGGCATCGAGATTGCCTGTGGGTTCGTCTGCGAACAGGATTTTCGGCTGCACAACAAAGGCACGCGCCATTGCTACGCGTTGTTGCTCGCCGCCGGACAAATGTTTGGGCAAATGGCTCTGACGCGAATCCAACCCCACTCGCTGCAAGGCAACTGTAGCTCGCTCGCGCGAATCAGATGCCCCGTGTAATTCCAGCGGTAGCATTACGTTTTCCAGCGCGGTTAATGCTGGCAGCAGTTGAAATGATTGGAAAACAAAACCGGCCAGACGACCGCGTAAACGCGCGCGTTCATCTTCATCTAAAGAAAAAATATCATTTCCATCAAGGTAAACAGTACCGCTACTGGGCACAACCATTCGCGCCCATGGCAACAACAACAGTGCGACAAAAATCGTGGTCCACACCGCATGCCGCGACGCGGCCGATAGGTGGCGCATCATCCACGCCAGCGCCGGCCCAAGGGCGAGCAGCAC